>NZ_JBHNYR010000011.1:0-117926 GCF_054960615.1 Psychrobacter sp. PSi21 | reverse complement strand
GCTTTTAAAGAGCGGTCAAGGGGTTTGATGGTTTATTTATTTGTTGGCTTTGTTTTAGCTATATTGATGGTTTTTGTTTAGATTTTGCCCATCTTTTCAAAGAATGCTTTGTAGGCAGCGACTTTTTTGTCCAGTGCTAAGGGATAGGCGCGTGAGCTTGATGGCAATCGATATAAAGACAATGGATGCTGCTCACTATAAGGATAGTCAATGTGCTGGTTGGTTTTGGGCTGCTTTGATTTTGGTAGTGGTGTGGGCAGTTGCTCAAGCAATACGTCGGTAGCTTTGCCGCCTGTGGTAAATAAGGTATGGACGCTAGGCACTTGGGCCAGTATTTGCTTTAGGTCTACTGGGGTGACGACAGTGAGGTTTTTGTCCGAGGCGTTACCCGTCTCACGGATGGCTTGCTTGACGGTAGGGCAAGAGGCGATACCACGCTCAAACATAAAGGCTCGAATACGCTCTGGATCAAAGCGTTTTTCGTCCCCTACTCTAAAATGGTCGGCGTCATCGAAGAACACACGGCCATAAATGCGCCACATGTCGTTATAAAAGTTGGGATAGTGAAAGGGCATCGCCCATTTGTCGGCAGTGGGCGGAAACGTACCCATCATCATGATGGTGGCAGTTGGCGGCAGGACGGGGGCGAATGGATGGTTTTCGATAGGCCGCGCGTCTGTACGATCGGCGGCTGTGGCAGCTAATGAGGATGGCGACTGAGTCATGAGAATGTCCATCAAAAAGTTGGTTTTTTGTTATAATAGCACACGCAAATTATCCAGCCATTTGAAAGAGACCCCGCTTATGACGGACTTAAACATCACTGTAATCGATCATCCTTTGGTACGCCACAAGCTGAGCTTGATGCGTGAAAAGGACACCAGCACCTATAAATTTCGTACGTTAACCAAAGAGCTTGCCCGCTTGATGGCGTATGAGGCCAGTCGCGATTTTGATATCGAGACGTTCCCGATGCAAGGCTGGTGTGGTGAGATTACAGGTGAGCAAATCGTCGGTAAAACGGCAACCGTGGTACCGATCTTACGTGCAGGACTCGGTATGCTGGATGGGGTGCTCGATTTGATCCCGACCGCTAAAATCTCTGTTGTGGGCTTGCAGCGTGATGAAGAAACGCTACAACCTGTACCGTTTTTTGAAAAGTTTGTCAGCCATATGGACAAGCGCCCTGCCTTGATCGTTGATCCAATGCTCGCAACGGGTGGTTCAATGGTAGCGACCATTGATATGCTCAAAAAACACGGCTGCAAAAATATCAAAGCGTTGGTGTTGGTTGCTGCGCCTGAAGGTGTGAAGCTGGTTAATGAGGCACATCCTGACGTGGTCATTTATACGGCAGCGCTTGATAGCCATTTGGATGAGAATGGCTATATTATTCCCGGTCTTGGTGACGCTGGCGATAAAATTTTTGGTAGAAAAGAATAGCGCCGAATCGGTCAATGGCCGCAACGCCAAAGCGCTCAGTATCGTATCGGTACTGAGCGCTTTTTTTGATCGTATGACCCTTGTTTATTTCAGTTCGTATTGGCGCAAGCAATAATGCGCCTGCTTGCCTTGCTGATCCTCATGCTCTGATCGTGCCGATTGGTCGGTATGGCTGGATGTGTTTTGCCAAAAACGCTTAAATAGAGAGCTGCCGATTGGCGCAGCGCTGGATTCAAGTATCACTTCTTGTACAACAGTAGTTTCAGCGACTAAGCGCAAATCATGAAAGTCTAAAATCAGCACTTCGTTGCGGCTGCGCTCACGAGTGCGGGTATTGTGACGGATGGGAAAGGCCAACACGTTGTCACCAGTGATTGTGACTTGATTGATGATCATCTCGTTGGTCGGCACTACAGGCTGATAAGCGCGCTGCCTTGGCGGCTTTTGTGCGTTGATCATGGCGGTAGCTGGGTTTAAGGTAGTGGTTAACAGTTTTTCTTGGCGTACACTGCTTGGCAACGGGGCGGCAAAAAACAGCAGCTGGCCTTTTGGTAGGTATTGGGCATGGCGCATCAGCTCGCGACGAAAGATATCAGGCAAATCGGCATTAAAGCTGTCTTCGCTTTGACGATAAAAAGCATCAAAACTGCGCTGTAAGTAACGACCAAATACGGTAAAATTTACCCATTCTTGATAAACGGCATCGGCAAGCAGCTGCTTGGCAAAGGCATTAGCATCTGGCCTGATATGACCTTTTAGCAGCGCCAATAATAAGGCGTTGGCATCGGCAACCGTCTGCCCAGCCCACACTTGCGGATAGAGACTGGCATCGAGGGCGGCTAATGTCGTTTTGCTCATTGCGCGTGATCCTTATGTGGGATTGTGAGGGTTGCAGGCTTACGCGGTGCGGTTTTTGTGCTAAGGTCAGGGGACTGGCTTCACTATAGCAAGCACCCACCGATAATAATATAAGTAACAGTATAAGGATATCTTATGGCAAATACGGCGCTGACCTTAACCTTGGAGTGGTTTTTAAACCCAGACCACTTACCTTTTATCGCTGGTATTCATACTGGTGCATACCGCGAAGCGGGGCTTGATGTGACGATGATCGAGCCAACTGAGCACTATGATGGCTTTGCTGAACTGCAAGCAGGCAACATTGACTTGCATGTCAATGAGCCGATTCATTTGTTTGAGCATTATTTTGATGATTTAAAGTCGCTGGGCTGTTTTTTTGTTACTGATGGCGGCGTGCTGATTAAGCAAAGCAGCCTTGATAAGTTGCACCAAAATCAGCCTATTCGTATCACTACCCCAGCGGCCAACCCGACTACCAATAAAATCGGTTTTGAGATACTGCGCCGCTATGCTGAGCAACATAGCTTTGTGTTAGATCCAGAAAACGTTCATTTTGTCGAAACAGACTTTCAGCATTTAATCAATTTGCAGCAAGGAGATACACACGGCGAATTTGATGGCGCGTGGCTGTGCTTTTATAACTTTGAAGGCATTGAGGCCAACCATTTGGGGCTCGACTATACCCTTATCGATCAGCATTTATCTCCTTATCCCAACTTCTCAGCGCTGGAGCTGATGACCACGCACCGTATTTGGCAAGACAAGCCTGAGGCTTTGGCGCGCTTTGTGACGGTAAGCAGTGACATGGCGCAACTGTGTATCGATGATCCCAAACAGGCGCGGGCGATTTATTATGATTATAGTGGTGAGTTGCCGTCGGCGCTGACGGATGACATCATCAATGATACCCTTATGCGCTTGGTAATGCCGATTGCTGCCGATGCGGCGCGTTGGCACAATTTGCGTGAGATGCTGGCGACGCTTGAGATTGCCCAAATGACGGATGCAGATTATGCCAGACTGTGGCAATAATGGTGGTCGATCGTGTTAGCTAACCTTGTACGACATCAAGTAGAAAACGTAGCACCGCAGTATCAAATGCAGACGCAGTGGGTGTCAGCTCTTGACGGTACGGCGTTGCCAGTATCGGTTATCGGTCACGGCAAACCTGTGCTGTTGCTGCATGCTTTTGGCATGGATGCGCGCCAGTTTTTGCCTTTTGTGCTGCCGCTGTTGTCTGAGTATCGCTTTTATCTGCCGCATTTTCGCGGCTTTGGCATGGCGGCGGACTTGGTGTTACCGCGTTTTGATTTTATCAGCCAGTATGCTGAGGATACGGCGCAAGTGATTGCTCATATCAAAACCCAAGCCCAGACAGATGCCATTCCTGTGGCGGCGATATCGATGGGGGCGCTGGTGATGTGGGCGTATTTTGGGCGCTTTGGTACGGGTGATGTTTGTCGCTATTTGAATATCGATCAAGCACCTATGATTCACAATCAGCCAGATTGCCAAGGCGGCGTATTTGGGGCGCGCCAAGAGGAGATATTTGCCAAGTTTACGGCGCTGATTGAAAAAAGCGCACCCTACATGCAGGTTGAGGATTTTCGGCATTTGCCTTATGGCGTTAAGGATAATTTGCTGGCGGTCGAGCAAGCATTTTCGGTAATGTCTGTTGGCCGCAAACGCTCAAAATGGCTGATAAAAACCACCAGTCACCGCGCCCCGCATCAAGTCGCGTTATACGAGCATGGCACTTGGCAGCACAAGCTGTGCTGTTTACAGGCTTATGTGACCTTGCCTTATGACTACCGCGAGGTGCTGAATCATGTCGATATTCCAGTGACCATGCTGATTGGCGCACGCTCCGAGCTGTATGCGGCCAGCTGGCAGCAGCAACTGGCCGAGATGCTGCCCGATGGACACGCCCACATATTACCAAATGCAGGGCACGCCATCCCCATCGATGCGCCCATACGCTTTTATCAGGCGTTAAAGCAATTTCTCCAGCCGAGCTCTGCACCTGTGTTTTGATCGGCAGCTTTGTGCACGATAAATGCAATCATAAGGCTCATCTTACAATTTGATAGCAAAACATCACGCTTGACACGTTCGCTGTACAGCACGTTAGCACAAAGTCTTTTGGCATCTTTTATACTTATGGTTCTACGCTAAAAAGTGGCATGGTCACCCATCGCCACTTATGAATATAGCGGACTATCAATGATAATAAAGAATAAGGATAACACCATGCCATACGTTACGGTTGCAACCCAAGCAGAACAGCCAGTCGATCTGTATTACGAAGTACAAGGTACGGGTAAGCCTGTGGTGCTGATCCACGGTTGGCCACTCAGTGGCCGCTCGTGGGAAAAACAAGTTCCCGCTCTGGTCGATGCGGGCTATCAGGTCATCACTTATGACCGCCGCGGCTTTGGTGACTCCTCAAAGCCATGGGACGGCTACGACTATGACACACTGGCGCAAGATCTAAAAGCGTTGATGGATGAGCTTGATTTGCAAGATGCGACCATCGTGGGCTTTTCGATGGGCGGCGGTGAAGTGGCACGCTATCTCGGTAACTATGGCTCAGAGCGTGTCAGCAAAGCGGTACTCGCCTCTGCCGTACCGCCTTATCTGTTTAAAGCCGATGACAACCCTGATGGCGGTCTTGAAGAGTCAGATATTCAAGGGTTTTTGGATGGTGTCAGCGGTGATCGTATCGCCTTTTTAAATGACTTTACCAAAAACTTCTTTACCCCAGCAGGTGGCAAGCTGCTCGTCAGCAAGCCACTGCGCTTGTACCATCGCGATATTGCTGCCTTTGCGTCACCAAAAGCCACCTATGACTGCGTTAAGTCATTCAGCTATGACGATTTTCGCGACGACTTAAAAGCATTTGATGTGCCAACGTTGGTCATTCATGGGGATTCGGATCAAGTTGTGCCGTTTGAAGCCAGTGGTCAGCGCTCGCACGAGATGATTGCTGACAGCACGCTACACGTGGTGGCAGGTGGCCCACATGGTATCAACGCCACTCATGCCGATGAGTTTAACCGCGCATTGATTGCGTTTTTGAATGAAGCATAATGGATAGTCTCACATAAAAGCCATTGTTCCCAATGCGCAAAAAGCGACCTTATATAGGTCGCTTTTTTTATGTTTTAAAGGGTAAAACACTGCGTTTTAGCTAGCAAGTTCTTGTACCAAGGCAAAGCGCGGCTGCGTCTTACCATCAACCGTCACCGACTCGGTAAACATGGATAGCGGACGCGCCCATACGCCATACTCACCGTACAGGCAGCGATAAATGACCAGTGCCTCTTCGGTCTCTGAGTGCTGCGCGGTATGCAGCACTTGATAAAGGTTACCTTTGTAATGGCGGTAAATGCCTTGGGGAACTCTATTCTCTTGTGTCATAATAGTTTCTATTAACTCAACAAAAATGGATTAAAAAAATGCAAACTTCGGCTACTTTTCAAGATTTTAACCTATTGAACAGATTAGTAATAGCAAAAGGAAAAGAAATCGGCACTGACAAAAATTCATTAGCATTCATGCCATTAGTAGTAGAAATGTTACTAAATATAAGTACAGAAGAAGCTGAAGATAGTATTACTGACAGCTATTACATTGCAACCCTTAACAATACTGAAAGAAAACATGATAAAGGTATAGATGCAGTATACATTGATGAGCAAAACCCAAAAAAGCCAATCATCCACCTATTCAATTTTAAATACACGGAAAAATATGAAAAAATAGATGGCTACTTCCCTAGCAATGAAGTAGATAAAATATCTACTTTAATTAATAAAATTATGTATAGAGAAGAAGATATTATTCATCATGTAAATTACATCTTAGGCATTAAGATAAAAGAAATATGGCAACTCATGGAGGATGTCAATGTTAGCTTTATAATCCATCTAACATCAAACCAAAACAACTCCCTTGAAAATAATGAAAAGATATTATTTGAAAAATCTATCGAAAAGTATGGAAATATAAAACCATCATATGAAACAATCAACACCCTAATAAACAGTGCAATGCATGAAAACAAAAAAATAATTAATGCAAAAATTAAAGCTATTGATAGAAATGTTTTTGACAAATCAGATGGAGATATTAAAGCTTTAATTGCAGATGTGGATGTTCGTGACTTATTAAGAATTTGCTTAGACGATGAAGATGTAAGAAATAACGTTAGCATCAACGATTATAATGAAATGATTGGTTATAATATTGAAGAGTCAGTTTTTGAAGATAATGTAAGAATATATCTTAAGCAGCGTTCAAAAATAAACAAAGGAATTAAAGAAACAGCCTTATCAAGTGATGCTCATAGATTTTTTTATTATAATAATGGTATAACGATAACTTGTTCATCCTTTAATTATCCCAAACAGCAAAGATCACCAATCATCGAGCTTGAAAATTTTCAAGTTGTTAATGGCGGACAAACAATACATAGTCTATACGAAGCATTTAGAGAGGATAACGATAATTTTGGTGATATGGATGTTTTATGTCGTATCTATGAGACAAAGAATGAAAAACTAGGTACAGAAATTGCTGAGTATACAAATAGCCAAAACCCAGTTTCTTCAAGAGACATTCGATCTAATGACTACTTACAGAGAAAACTAGAAAGAGACCTACTAACTCAAGGCTATTTTTACGAAAGAAAGAAAAATCAGTATCAAAACGAAGAAAAAACTAAAAGAATTGATGCTGAAAAAGCTGGGCAAGCCTTATGGTCTTTCTTTCACCTAAAACCTGGTGAGGCAAAAAACCTTAAAAGAAAGGTTTTCGGCGAAGAATATGAAAATATATTTCACGACGAACTAAATTCCGAAGATATAATTCTTTCCTATGAAGTATTAAGCTATATTGATGAACAAAAAATATTAGCTAAAAAAGAAATTGCTAACGGTGAAAAAACAAAAGACTATATCTTACATGCTAACTACTACATTATGTATACAATAGCTGAATTAGCCAACTCTAGGGAAATAGAACTCATTCCTAGCAATAAATTCAAATTTATAGATATGTATAGTGAAGCCAATAACATTGTAGCTAAGGCAGCCAGACATAAAGAGCAAAATTCAAGCAACTCTAGATATACACATAGGGTGTTTTTTAACGGTAATGAACCTAAAAGATATATCGATAAAGAAATATCGCATTTAACTGAAAAAAAAGATAGCGATAATTAATACATATTAGACCTCTTGCATAAGTCGTCGCTAGCCCCCACTGCTTCGTTGGCAAAGTTCAGTAAATTGGTACTTTTGCAAGAGATCTATTTTTTAAACTTTAAATGTATAGCCCTATTCTGCTACACAATAGGGCTATTTCGTTATCTAACCAACCGTCACTTTTGCATAGGCTTTTTTGCCCGCTTGAATCACAACCGTTTGACCTGAGGTGAGGCTAAAGCCAGCATTGACCACTTCGCCATCGACCTTGACCGCGCCTCGCTTGACCATGTCTTTTGCCGCTGCACCATTTTTGGCAAGCCCAGCTTGGTTTAAGATTTGCGCGATAAACAACGCCTCTTGACCGTCAAGCTCTAACGTGACTTCTGGCAAATCTACTGGCAATTCGCCATCAGCCAGCACGTTACCCGCTGATTTGTGCGCATTTGCCGCGGCTTCTGCATCGTGGAAACGCTCAATCAGCTCTTCGGCTAAAATGCGTTTGATCTCTTGCGGATTACGTCCCGCTTCCATCTCTGCCATTAGGGCTTCGACATCGTCCATCGGTTTGAAGCTTAAAAACTCAAAGTAGCGGCGAATCAAGGTATCCGGCATGGAGAGAATTTTTTGATACATGGTGCCTGGGGTGTCGTAGATGGCCACATAGTTGCCGAGTGACTTAGACATTTTGTTCACACCGTCCAAGCCTTCTAAAATCGGTACGGTGATGCACACTTGCGACTCTTGGTCGTAGCGACCTTGTAAGGTGCGACCCATCAAGAGGTTAAAGGTCTGATCCGTACCGCCAAGCTCAACATCGGCTTTTAGGGCGATAGAATCGTAGCCCTGTACCAGCGGATAGAGGAACTCATGGATAGAGATGGGCGTTTGCGCCGCATAGCGCTTGGAGAAATCATCACGCTCAAGCATACGTGAGACGGTTTGCTGACTGGCCAATTGGATCATGTCAGCCGCGGTCATTGCATTGAACCACTCTGAGTTAAAAACCACACGCGTTTTTTCTTTATCCAAAATCTTAAAGACCTGCTCGGCGTAGGTGGCAGCGTTGGCACGGATTTGCTCATTAGTCAGCGGCGGACGGGTGGCGTTTTTGCCCGAAGGATCACCAATTCTGGCGGTATAATCACCGATCAAGAAATAAATCTCATGGCCCAAATCTTGAAAATGCTTCAGTTTGTTGATGAGCACGGTATGACCCAAATGCAAATCGGGTGCGGTGGGATCAAAGCCTGCTTTGATACGCAGGGGACGATTGAGCTTGAGTTTGGCAACAAGGTCTTCTCTTGACAATATCTCTTGCGTGCCGCGCTCAATGATAGCCAATTGGTCTTCTAAACTGAGTGCTTGATCGGTCATAACGGTCTCTATGTGTTATTTGGACATGATGATGACCGCTTTGAACATCAGCAGACGTCGATGGCGGTCAAAAAATGTTAGAATTTGCCAGATATACTAGCGTTTTTTAAGGTAAATTACCATGACCAAGCCCGCCCCTACGACCGATAACAACCCTCAACACGATGCTGATTGGCATGATATAGAGCAAGAGATGGATTTTGCGACGCTGAGTGAGGTGCTGGGAGAAACGGTATTTGAAAACTTCGACGAGGGCTTATATATCGGTATGATGTCAGGCACCAGCTTGGATGGTATGGATGCGGTGTTGTGCCAGTTTCATGATCCTGCGGATGACGCGCCGCCGATGCGCCTACTGGCGACCTATAGCCAAGATTTTCCGCCGCGTTTGCGGGATGTGCTGCTGGCGCTGTGCCAACCAAATGGCGTCGATGCCCTAAGCACAGATGACGGCGAGCCTTGTAACGAGCTGGACTGGTTTGGCTGGGCGAGCCGCGCTTATGCAGAGTTTGCCAGTGAGGTGGTCAACACGTTATTGCAGCAATCAGAAACAGATGCCAAGGCGGTACTGGCCATCGGTTGCCATGGGCAAACGGTACGCCATCGCCCAGAATGGGGCTTTAGCCTGCAACTGGTCGATGCCAATATCATCGCTGAGCGCACCGGTATCAGTGTCGTTCATGATTTTCGTCGCCGTGATATGGCGGTCGGCGGCCAAGGTGCGCCGCTGGTGCCTGCTTTTCATCAAGCGCTGTTTGCTGATACTGAGACGACGCGCATTTTGCTCAACTTGGGCGGTATTGCCAATATCACTGTCCTGCCAGCGGCGACTGATGCGTTAACCGCGCCGCAAGTGATTGGTTATGATACAGGGCCTGCCAACTTATTGCTCGATGCGTGGTCAGCGCTGCATACCAACCAAGACTACGACGCAGGCGGCTCATGGGCGCAGTCAGGACAAATCATTGAGCCTTTGCTCACACAACTGCTTGAGCATCCGTTTTTTGCCAAGTCTTATCCCAAAAGTACAGGACGCGAGGATTTTAATTTAACGTGGCTCAAAGCAGCGCTGGAGCGCTTCGATCAACGTGCGGCCAATATTCGCTACTCGTCTGCCGATGTGCAAGCAACCTTGACCGAGTTGACAGCCATCAGTGTCAGCGCGCAAATTGCACAGTTTGTGCAGACTGAAGCAATCAGCGGCGTCTATGTCTGCGGCGGCGGTGCACTCAATGATTACTTGCTTACCCGCCTGCAAGCACATCTGCCTCATTGTCAGGTAACCACCACGGATCGCTTAGGACTAAACCCAACATGGGTAGAGGCAGCGGCATTTGCGTGGCTTGCGCGGCAAAACCTGATGGGCGGCGCAGGCAACTTGCCAGCGGTGACAGGCGCGCGTCGAGCGGTTATCTTAGGGCAAGTATGTTTTGCATAAACACTAAAAAAAAGTGGCAAATTTAGCGCGTCATCAGCCCTTTATTGATATCATAATACTGCTGTCAAATTATGTTTGGTAAAGGGTGATTTATGGTGCTGAATACAACGCAGGAACAAGCCTTGTACCTGTCACAACAACTCAAAAGTAAGCAGGTGCCAATTGGGGGCATATTGTTTTTTGATGCCATGATCCATTATGGTGTCGGCGATACCCCAAAAGGCATTCAAGGTCTCGATATCCTATTTGCTAAGATCAGGCAAAAAGGACTCAGTATAGAAAAAATAAAAACCCACCCTGAACATAAAAATTTTTTATTAACGGTGGCGGTGCTGATCGGCAACGGTATTGGCAATCGCCTTGGCGAAGTCCCGTCTTGGTTTGCTTACGATGATTTTACTGGGTTTTCTGATAACGCCTCTACTGATAGAACGTTTGCCTTCAGCTTGGTTGCAGAATTTTCCTATGGTATCAGCTTGCCATTTGGCGCGATAAAAGAAGCCTTGTCACACGATTTTTCGCTTAGTACCTACATTGAAGAGACGGCAAATCATATCTTATCCAAAAGTCAGGTCAATCTGTTGGAGCCTGCCAGTGATGTGTGTAATCTGTTTCTTAAAAAAGTGCGTACCGGCAAGATTTTGGATAATACGATGGCCTATACGCATCTGCTAGAACGGGTGAACTTTGATTACTCTTATCAAAGCTTGCAAAAAATCGATAAGGTACTCGACTATATCAAGACCACAGAACGTCTAGGCCCCAAAAAACGTTTTGGCGCATCGTCTTATGATCGCTTTGTCAATGACGCAAACCGCCAACGTTTTATTTATTTGCTTGGCTGTTATATCGGCGCGGTATCCGCACAGCTGGCAAAAACCACTGTCAGGTGGCTGAACCATGAGCAAATGGTAGACTTATTGGACGACCCTGATATCCCGCTCTGTCTTGAAAACAATACGGTCATGATGCTTGAAAATGGCAGATTGCGCCTACCTCTTTTGGCAGTAACCAATTATCTGTTTCATCTGGATCCTGACAGTAGTATGGGAGCGGCAGATTTTGCAGATACCGTATCAAAAGACGGCATTTATACGTTAGACAGTTTTTCACCATCAACGACAGGCACTTATCCAATACCAGAATCATGGCACACGGCCGCCTCACTTGCTGGCATGCTGATGGCGTTTAATATCTTGCACGTCAGTACAGGCAGCGATACACCGCCAAGATCTATTGATTATCGTGATGGTACCAAACCGATCACCTTTGTCAGTCATATGGATACCGCAGTGAGCGATTTGATTGAGCAGTTGGACAGCCCTACGCTAAGTGATGCATTTGGTTTTTTAAGTTACGACACGTATGTCAACCTACCGACAGGCCGTACGGATGGCATTACGGTTGATATACGGGTCTACGGTGAGCCCAGCCTCGCATTGCAGTTTATTGTACCGTATCGACATACCAGACATCCTTTTGGCTTTGCCATTTATCCTTTGGTCTATAAAAAAGTGATGACATCATTGGCTCAAGACCAGCTTGATGCGTTAGTACATGCTTTTTATCACGGTGCAAAAGCATTCAAAGATCCGTCAACAGGCATGGATTTTTGGCAGCATTACTATATCGATAAGCACGATGTGTTTGCGCCGCCAGCATGGATGGGCAATACCGTGAGCAGTTTTGACCCAGAACGCTCTAAGATTGAGATATTGCCAACAGCCTAGGGCGTCTCATCATTTAGAGAGCGAGGCTTAAAATGAGGTATCGAGCCAATTGATGACACGCCCTCGCTTATGAGGTGATTTGCGCCGCATGGTGATGGCGCTGATGTATCGTATTATAAGCTGAGCCATTATCTGGGGTCATAATCACTGTTCATCTGGCGTTTTCGTCCATCATCATGATAGAACTTAATAGTCATTTTACGCTTTTATCTCACTTCAACCCTTTTATATCGCGCGGGCAGCGTTATACTATAGCTGTTTAAGTTTACAGGCGTAAACTAATGTGTTTTATAATGGTTGATATAATACCAAGATAACGCTATAAATACCCTAGCGTGAGCGGCGTCAGCGCTCTACCATTTCAGCCAGTACATCCCTTTAGGACCGTAAGTAAAGGATATATCGAATGAGCCAACAAAGTAGTTTATCTACGCCCCAAGCCAGCGCTGCAACCTTGCCGCGCTCCAAGACGCCGCACCATCAACGATCCGATGAAATGCGTGTGGTGGTCACTGGTATGGGGGCTATCACCCCGCTTGGCTTGGACGTTGCCAGTACGTGGTCGCGACTACTGGCAGGTGACAGTGGTATCTCACTCATTGAGCATTTTGATGCTGAAGATTACCGCGCCCAAATCGCTGGCACGGTCAAAGACTTTGATGCCAAGCAATACATGAGTGCCAAAGACGCGCGCCGTTATGACACCTTTATGCATTATGGTGTGGCAGCGACCGCTATGGCGCTACAGCAGGCGGGCTTTATCGATACCGTCAGTGCTGACGATGCGCCAGTACAAGGCGTCGATCAAGAGCGATTCGGGGTGATTTTGGGCTCAGGGATTGGCGGTATTCAGACTATTGAAGAGAGCTGCGCCACGCTCAATGCCAAAGGTGCCAAAAAGGTATCGCCCTTTATCATTCCAGGCTCTATTGCCAATATGGCCGCAGGCTTGGTCGCGATTAAACATCAAATTAAAGGGCCAAACCTTGCGACCGCTACGGCGTGTACTACCGCGACGCACGCCATCGGCCTTGCCGCGCGTCTTATTGCCTATGGTGACGCTGATGTGATGCTCGCTGGTGGTAGCGAAAAAGGTTCAAGCCCGCTGGGTATGGCAGGCTTTGGTGCGATGCACGCGCTGTCAACGCGCAATGACGAGCCAACCAAAGCCTCACGCCCTTTCGATAAAGGCCGTGACGGTTTTGTACTCGGTGATGGTGCTGGGGTGATGGTACTCGAGAGCCTCGCCCACGCCAAAGCACGTGGCGCGACCATCTTGGCTGAAGTTGCAGGCTTTGGTATGAGTGATGATGCCAGTCATATCACTGCACCACCTGAAGATGGCAATGGCGCCGCGCGCGCGATGCAAAATGCGCTTAGAGACGCAGGTATTGCCCCTGATGTGGTCGGCTATGTCAACGCGCATGGTACCAGTACCCCAGCAGGTGATGTGGCAGAGTCCATGGCAATAGAAAGTGTGTTTGCTCCTGTTAAAGACAGTATTTTGGTCAGCTCGACCAAATCTATGACGGGGCATTTACTTGGCGCAGCAGGTGGTGTTGAAGCCATCTTTACCGTGCTGGCCTTACAAGAGCAGCACGTGCCGCCCACCATCAACCTAGATGCCGTCGAAGACAACTGCAACTTGGATTATGTGGCCAACCAGTCACGCAAAGTAGACAACCTAAACTACGCGGTATCCAACAGCTTTGGCTTTGGCGGTACCAATGGTACGCTCATCTTCTCACGCTGGTCATAAATACCAATAAGCCATCGAGCGGCGCATGACGACTGACTTTTTGCGCCCTGATTGCTTTGTGACGTCAGTCTCAGATTTACTACGTTTGTCCCCTTGCAGCCCCTTATTATACTTGCGTATGATAAGGGGTCACTTTTGGAATTTCTATGGATAACCTCATGCCCAGCTACTCCTTCTCGCATCAATTTTATCGGCACTGGACAAACACACCAGAGACAGTACGCTCGGCCATTGTTCAAGAACTGACCGATATCACAACCCTGCTTAAGACCGACACCTCAAATCAAGCCTTTGCCTTTAGCATTCCTGACCTCGACACCCATGTCGATGAGTTGTATCACGCGCATCGCGCCCAGCAGGCTGCTGATAAAGCACGTGCCGATAAAACGCAAGCAGAACAAGCACGGCTTGAAAAAGAACAAATGGACAAAGCGCAAGCCACCAAAGCAGAGCAAGATAAAGTAGCTAAGGCAAAAGCAGAAAAAGAACAGGCAGACGCGAAAGCACAACAAGAACAAGCTGAAAAAGCGCAGGCCGTTAAAGCAGAGCAAGAAAAAGCGACCAAGGCAAAGGCAGAAGAACAACAAACAAAAGCGATAGAACCAAAAGAACAAACCGAAAAACAGCACACAGTAAAAGCAGCGGTCGCAGAGCCAGCGTCAGAACCTGCTTCAGAACCGACGAGCACCGAGCAACCCACCACTGATCACAATACTGACAACCGTCGTAGCGCTGCAAACGACAACGCAGGACAAGCCGCCCTACCCAAAAAATCAGCCCCTGCAAGCCGCGGTAGCAAAGACACTGACGCGCCAAAAGCAACTACCGTACTCAGCGAGCGACATGAAGACTTGATCCAAGAACTGGGCGCACATATTGACGACTATCTGAGTGAGCAAATGGCCCAGCTGTCCGAAGACCTAAAATCGTGGCTACGCGCTGAGATCAGCCGCCAATTGGCCAATAAATCTGACTAACCTTATTACACGCCCTAACCCCTCGCACAAAAAAGCGCCCAGCAAATAGTTTGCTGGGCGCTTTTTTTATGCCTAAAAATTTATAACGCTTGCGTGCGCTCAGTGAGCCACTCAAGTGCTGCCCCTGTCACGCGAGGCTGCAGCTCATCATACACTTGGCGATGATAGTCATTGAGCCAAGCAATCTCAATTTCGCTCAGCAACGCCTTGTCAATCAGGCGCGTGTCAATCGGACAATAAGTCACGGTCTCAAAGTGTAAGAACGTGCCAAACTCAGTCTCGCGCGAATTCACCACAGGCATATTGACCACCAAGTTTTCGATACGAATGCCCCACTGACCCTCACGGTATAATCCCGGCTCATTGCTGGTTATCATTCCAGCGCGCATTGCCCGCTCTTTTGGCGTACTGCTGTTGTAAGAAATCGCTTGCGGGCCTTCGTGGACATTTAAAAAATACCCTACGCCATGACCGGTACCATGACCATAATCCATATTTTCTTGCCACAGCGGGGCGCGGCAAATGGCATCGATCAGCGGCGAAGCAATACCATCTGGGAAATGGGCGCGCGCAAGAGCGATGTGAGACTTGAGCACAATAGTGAAGTCACGTTGCTGCTCAGCGTTGACTTTACCGATACCGACCACACGCGTGATATCAGTGGTGCCGTTTTGGTATTGTGCGCCTGAGTCGATCAACAGCAAGCTGCCTTCACCGTCCGCCACCTCTAAATAGCTAAAATTCTCAGGCGTGGCGCGGTAATGCGGCAGCGCGCCATTGTCTTTAAAACCTGCAATGGTCGGAAAACTGGGCGACACATAGTGCGGCTGGCGACTGCGTGCCTCGATCAGCATGCTATCCACATCCAGCTCACTCAGCCGCTCGCCACCTGCCAAGCGCTGCTCAAAGCGTGAGAAAAACTCACAAAGCGCTGCACCGTCCTGACGCATGGCCTCACGAATGTGTGCGATATCCGCATCCGACTTGATCGATTTTAACAAGCTACTGGGCGCGATTTTTTCGATAAAACCCAAGTCATCGACCACATCAGATAGCGTACCGACCGCCACTTTGCTTGGGTCTAGCAGCAAGATATCATCTGCGCTTAGCGCACCAAGTGCGACTTGCACGTCTGAGTAATCGGCAAGCATGATACCGCCACTTGCAAGTTTGGCGGCAATCTCATCACTGACCTTGCTTTGATCGACAAACAACACCGCGCCATCATTGCTGATCAGCATGTGCGCCAAAAAAACAGGATTGTAATCGACGTCCGCGCCGCGCAGGTTGGTCAGCCATGCGATATCATCAAGGCTGGATAATAAATGATGGCTCGCCCCTGCCTCGAGCATTTTGGTGCGTACGGCAGCCAGTTTATCTGCGCTCGACTGCGCCACAAACTGCGCATCATGTTGATATAATGCTGCTGCAGGGAGTGACGGACGATCCGTCCATACCGCATTGAGCACATCGCGCTCAGTGATCAACGTGATGTCATTGTCTTCAAAGGCATCCAGCAAGCGGTCTTGCTCCGTGATTGATAGCACCTGCCCATCGACTGCCACGCTGTCACCTTCTGTCAACTGCGCCGCCAACCAATCGACATGGTTTGGCTGACCAGCAGCCAGTTTTTGTAACTGAATCCCTGTCTCGGCCAGCTCATCGGCAGCCTGTACCCAGTAACGGCTGTCCGTCCACAGGCCAGCAAAATCTGCAGTCACGACCAGTGTCCCCATGGAGCCCGTAAAGCTCGATAGCCATTCGCGGGTTTGCCAGTATTCGGGCAGATATTCGGACAAATGCGGATCGGCAGAAGGTACGATAATTGCGGTTAAGTCTTGCGTAGCCAGCTCGGTGCGTAACGCCTTGATACGCTGCTGGATAGTGGTTTTTGGGATTGCCATCTGAGTCGTCATAAGCCCTCTTGTGTTGATCTAAAATATTATTAGTATGAATGTGTCTATAGTTTGGTTACTGTGCTCTATAGTAACACGCTGCCTAAAGTGGCGGGCAGCGTGCCTGTTGTGAAAATGATGCCTATACTGTCTGCGTGCAGCTATGGTTAGTCAGCACGTTAGGTGTATGGTTATAACGCCGAATCGGTGCTTTATCAACATATGAAGTAAAGATATAAAGAATGACTCGACAGCACAGATTTCTGTAACAAAAAAATCCCTACTTACAATAGAGGTAAGTAGGGATTCACATTTCTATAAGTCTGCTTTTCGGTTAAGTCTACCTATATAGTAAAGGTTGGCTGACCGCTTAAAACCAACTGGTGCTTACTGAGCAGCAGCTTGTGCAGTATCACCCGCCTCCAAATCGCCATCGGCTTGCTCTGCAGTCAAGTCGGTGTCCGCCACAGCGGCTTGGCTGACAGTGCCTTCTGCTGTAGCCGTTCCTGCTTGTGCAGTCACGACGGTATCATCCGCAGCAGGTGCTTCAGCAGTCGTGTCCGCAGCTGGCTCATCAGCTGATGCTTCAGTAGTCGCCTCGCTTACAGCAGCGTCTGCGGCAGGCTCGTCAGCCGCTTCTGCTTCCGCTTCGGTTACCGTAGGCTCAACCGTGATGTGCTCACCTGCTGGACGCAAATATGCTGACACGCCGATGAGCAATACAATGCCCAAGAATAAAACGATACCACCAATGGCAAAAGTAAACTCTTTCATGGGGTTGTTTTTGCTGATACCTTCTGACATATCTTATCCACCTTGCACAAAAAAACATTTAAAATTTTAGTCTATTATATCGCAATTTATACCGATTTGTTAAAACCCTTAACTATTTAAAGGAATTATTATCGGCGTGTTATCTGCCAACCTTTGCGCGCATGGTAGCACGTTTTCCCAAATAGCTGAGCAGCAGTAATAAGGCAATAATCGCTAAGATTGGATAATTACCAAAATTCATAAAAGGCGTATTGCCCACACGCGCCTGCACACTACCGCGCAATACCGTACGCTTAAACTGCGGCGCACGTTTAACAATACGGCCTTCGTGATCGATGATGGCAGTGACGCCTGTATTGGTTGCACGCATAAACCAACGACCATTTTCAAGCGCGCGCATCTGTACCATCTGCAAATGCTGTAGCGGGCCTGCTGATGTGCCAAACCATGCATCATTAGAGATGGTCAATAAAAAGTCCGTTCCGATTGCGTTTTTGCGCGTGGTATCAGGATACGCCACTTCATAGCAAATCGCAGCCCCTAAATTGTGACCGCGCACTTGTAGTGGTGCTTGATGATCGCTACCACGACTATAGCTCATGATCTCTTGACTGCCTGCCAAATTGGGCAAAATATCGAGCAGTCCTTCAAACGGAATATACTCACCAAAGGGCACTAAGCGCTGCTTTTTATATAGCCCCTCGCCCTCGGCACCCAGCGCAATGACACTGTTATAAAACGGTGGGTATTTATCAGTAGTGGCATCAAACGCAGCTTCGTCTTTGTAAGGAATACCCGTGATCCATGTGGTATCAGTGGCTTTGGCTATTTTGACTATCTCACTGATAAAGCCAACGGCCTCAGTCTGAAACATCGGGATCGAAGATTCAGGCCATAGCACGATGTCTTGATCCCATTCGTTCGCGGTCAGCTCCGCATAGATATTGAGCGTCTCAACCTGAAAATCGGTCAGCCATTTGAGATCTTGCGGGATGTTGCCCTGAATCAACGACACGGTCAAATCAGGCGTACCTTTGGGCTTGGTCCACTGCGGGTTAACCAGCCACAACACCGTACTGATGGCAATCAGTACGGCTGAGGCGACGATAAAACCGCCGCGGCGACGCAGCAGCTCGATCATGCTTGCCGCAAGCAACACCGCCACAAAAGACACGGCAAACACACCCATCACGGGGGCAAGCGACGACAGCCAGCGCTGCTCGATAAACGCATAACCGACAAACAGCCACGGAAACCCTGTAAACAGCCATGTTTTTAGCCACTCTTGTAGTACCCACAACGCCGCAAACGCAAAAGGCTGCTTGCCCACCACACGGTTAAACAAAAGCGCCAAAAAGCCATGAAACAAGCCCATGCCCAGACCCATCAGCGCAATCATAATCAGCCCAAGCCACGCTGGCGTGTCGCCATAATCATGAATCGACGTATACAGCCAAAAAGCACCGAAGCACCACAGACCCATGCCGTAGGCTTCACCAATGACAAACGCGCGTTTGCCGCTCATCGCAGGCAAGAGCAGCGCATACAATATCGCTGGAGACACCACCGCCAGCGGCCAAACACCATAAGGTGCCAGCGCCAACAAAAACATCGCCCCTGCCAGCCATGCCAGCAGCAAGCTCAGCGCCAGTGGCATCCCTTTAGACTTGTTAGCATTCAGACGCTTTTGTACGTCAACCGTAGACATGCGCATATCGATGATCCAAAATGACAAGAGGTAAAACAACAGACAAACGGTTGATTGAAAATAAATCAGGATCAGCCAGCAAGCGTGGCTGCCAGCCGTCCAACAGGCGCCAGCATCGCCTTCATTTGACCGCCATTTTTTGACTCATTAACAATCCGCCCACATGATACCAGTCTGTACCAATAAATGGGGAAATTTGCCGACCAATCCTGTCAAAAATCAAGAACCAAAAAAAAACACGACCGTAATCGTGTTTTTTAATTGAGCTTACTGACTCAGCGTTCTATGTGTAGAGCCGCACGTTATTAATGGCTGCCGATCAATAGTTGATTGTCAATAACGGTTTTGGTCAGCTCCAAATTATGGATAAAGCGCCCTTCGACATCGATGACTGTAATTTGCCAATCATCAATCTGTACGCTCTCGCCTTCGAGGTCACTGACGTAACCAAGCGCCTGCATGACAAGGCCGCCCATGGTATCGACATCAGTATCATCAAACTGGCTACCCAGCTCGTCGTTACAGTCTTCGATCACCGTCGACGCTTGTACGCGCCACGTGTTTGGCTTTTCAGGATCGGCGATAATATTATTTATATCGCTGTCTTCCTCAAAGTCATCGTGCTCATCAACGATATCACCAACGATTTCCTCTAATAAATCCTCCATGGTCACAATACCGCCGAAGTTGCCAAACTCATCAACGACAATCGCCATGTGCACCTGAGTACGCTGTAATGAACGCAGCAGGGTATCAGAACGTGCAGTCTCACTAATATACAAGGGCTGACGCACCAAATCTTTGAGACGTTTGCTGTCAATTTTGTCCTCTTGGTTGCGTACCATGTGCACCAAAATGGGAATCAAGTCTTTTGCCAGCAAAATGCCGATAACGGCATCATCGTCTTGGCTGTCAAATACTGGATAGCGAGAGTGGGTGGCATCAAGAATGATATCCATCACCTCAGCGATGCTCGTGCTTTCATGAAAGCCGACCACTTGCGGACGCGGGGTCATGATCTCGCGCACTTGGGTGGCGGGCAAATCGAGCACCCCCTCTAGCATATCCACTGTATCGGGTTCTAAAAATTGGCGCGAATCTTGTACCAAGCGAATCAGTTCATCACGGGTTTCAGGAGCAGTCGATAGCCAGCGTTTTAGGCCGCGCATCGACCAGCTACTCGGGCTGGGCGTGTCGTCAGACATGGTGATGTGAGTTAACCTCTTTAGTTAGTAATCAGGAATCAATCAGATGGGGCAAGACCATAACAAATACAATAGCACTATCGGGCAGGGATGATAAAGCAAAAAATATGACAAACCGTGCCAAATCTTGCGTCGTCAACTTCACTTTAGCGCAAGCCTCATCCACATTCAACGACAAATTTATCCAGATTGTGTTGTCAGCTTGGTAACAACTTTGCTATGGTCAAATCCTACCTCTATCACGATCATGCCTATGTCGCGCCGCCCATTGCTGTCTCGCCTGTTGTCCTATTGTCGCCCACGTCCCAAGGCGGTAACATCTGGCGTTGCTCATACACGCGCATACTCATGGCGCTACTATCTGCTGCGGTTTTTTCTACTGGCGGCAATGCTGCTTTCTACGCTTTGGCTGTTGACGGCGCTTTGGTTTCAGTTTGGTATAAAAAGTGCGGTGACATGGCTTGCAGCGGCGCTCTTTGTAGGTTTGGTGATGGCCATCTCTACCGCGTTGTATCAACAGCATGGACAACATAGACAGCATGGTCATGATGACGATACCCACTTAGTAGAGGGTGGCGGCGCGTTATCATCTGAGCTGCTGCGCACGCCGCGCCTGTTTTCCGCACCTGTCAAACGACTGACCGCTGCCTATACAGCCGTGTGGCTGCTTGGGCTGGGCTGGTTTGTCTCGATCACGCCGCAGCAGACGCGCGATTGGCAGCCTGAAGTCAGCCAAATGCTGTCGTATGAGCGTGACCCTGTACACCCCAACCTGATCACGCTATCGAACGTGCGCAACTTTGATTGGCACAGTGAAGACGATGCCACGCCGCGCTGGGAGACACGCACCATTGACTTGAGCAAACTCTCAGGAGCCGATGTGGTTAACTCCTATTGGATGGGACCACTGATCGCCCATACCTTGGTCAGCTTTCGCTTTGAAGATGATCGGCCATTGGCATTCTCGCTTGAGATCCGTAAAGAAAATGGTGAGTCGTTTTCGGCACTGGGTGGGTTTTTTAAGCGCTTTGAGCTGAGCCTAATCGCTGCAGAAGAGCGCGATATCATTTATACCCGCAGCAATGTACGCGGTGAACAGGTCTATGTCTTTCCTGTCAGTCATTTGCGCCAACATGAAGTCAGGGGCTTGTTTGAGTCTTATTTGCGCGTGACCGATGAGCTAAATGCCAAACCAGCGTGGTACAACACGTTAACCAGCAACTGTACCAATCTGATTTTTTATATGGCGCGGGTGGTCAGTGGTGAACGTCTGCCGTGGGATTATCGCATTTGGGTATCAGGTTGGTTGCCCAACTATTTGTATGATTTGGGGATGCTGGATGCGCGCCTGCCGCAAAATAGCGACTCGGATATTGATAACGTAACCACGACAGCACCTAAGCAACCGCGCTGGTCGATGGATACGTGGTATGAGCGCGCGCATATCAACCCCAAGGTTGCCAGCTTTAGCGAGCAAGCCAATACTGACCCTGACGCTTTTTCTACGCGCATTCGCAAAGACATTCCGATACCGCCACTGGTCAATCAAACCGTCATCACCACTGATTGATCGCGGCTTACTGATAAGCGGTGGGTCAACCATAAAGGCTTTGATGATCGGTTACGGTGTCACCCACTGTACCACGCGGGTTTCCATTTCTTCCTCACTGATACCAGCTTCAGAGATGCAGCGCCCAGCAACCCCGACATTGGCGGCGAGCATTTGCTGCTGAGTGACCGCAGCGTCTTTGGTCAATAGTAAGTGCCAGCTGGGCAGCGGCTGGTTTTTATAAACCTTTTTGTAAGCGCAGTGCTCAGGCAGCCACATCATATTGGGCAGTTTGTCTGCGGTGAGCTGGATACAGTCTGGCACATACTGCTGGCGTGTCTCATAATGCTGGCAATAGCCTGTGCTGCAATCCATCAGTTGGCAAGCCACATCAGTATACTCAACCAGATCCTCATCGTATTCATCGATATACTTAATCAAACAACAAGTGCCGCAGCCATCACACAGCGCTTCCCATTCATTGTGGGTCAGCTCTGTGAGCGCAAATCGTGTCCAAAACTGCGGCCGTAACGATGGGGTGGCTGGCACGTTTGGCCCATCATCGATCGAAGTGGGTAGGTCTTGCTGGCTCGGCGTATGGTCAAGTGGTAACAAATTAAGCCTCATAAGGTCGCGGTAGCATTTTGATAAATAGCGTTACAGTATTATAGCTGTTTTTGCTAGACATGGGCGTTAAGGTGGTAGCGGTTAGATAGGCGCAGCCAATCACGCAATCTATGACTCGGTGTTATAGCGGCGTCCTGCCCTCACTTTTCATCAGTACAAGCAATTTTCAATAAAAACAAAACACACTATAAAAAGGACACTATTATGTCAATTAAGACTTTTGAGCTTATCAGTACCACCGAAAACGGCGTTGAGTTGATCAGCTACGTGGCGCTACCAGAAAACGCCTCAAGCGATAACCCAGCAGCAGGTATCTTGGTCGCACCAGAGTGGTGGGGCGTGGTCGAACATCCTAAAGCTGTGACTGAGCGCTTGGCAGAAGCGGGTTATGCAGCCGTGGCGATGGACGTTTATGGCGAAGGCAAATTGACCACCGATGCGGCGCAAGCCAATATGTGGATGGAGCAAGTCCTTGCCGATCAAGACATGCTGATGGCGCGTTGCCAATTGATCGTTAATGACTTCAGCGACCAGCTTGCGGTCAATGGCGACAAACTGGGTGCGATTGGTTTTTGCTTTGGCGGTAAAATCGTTCTCGATATGGCACGCGAAGGTATGCCACTAAAAGCGGTTGCCACATTCCATGGTAACCCAGCACCAAAACAGCCCGCTGACAAAAACTTTAACGCAAAAGTATTGGTTGCCCATGGCCGAGACGACTCGATGGTCAGTATGGACGCGATTGAAGACTTGAAAAAAGAGCTGGATGCTGCCGATGTCGATTACACCATTGATGTGTATGACAATGCCAAGCATGGCTTTACCAATCCAAACGCTGACGAGCGCGCGGCGAACAATGATGTGGATCTTGGCTATAACGAAGCTGCCGCCAAACAAAGCTGGGAAAATATGATTGCATTTATGCAAGACAACCTTGCATAAGACTATTTTGCATCAGGGATTATCGCACTTCGCTGCATAGTCCCTTTGCACCTTTATAGTAAGCCGGCAGAGACGATTCTCTGGCGGCTTTTTTTATGGCTCATGGTTACTGGCGCTGCTTACATCTCTTTTTGATCATCAATTGTTGGTAATTGTACGGATATTTGGTTGTACTTCATCAAAAATAACGGCATCATCAGCGTATTAACTGGGTGATGGATAAAAATAGCGATGTGGTATTTTTTGTTCGAGGCGTTTGGCTGGTGGGTATTTATGGCCTTACTGGTGGTGGTGATCGTGCTGTACATACGCACCAGTCGGCGCATTGCTCGCTTAGAGGCACAGATCAAAACCTTGCTGGCAGCGCAAAATGTGCCTATGTCAACAGACCTGCCCAAGGCATCCAACGCCTCAAATGCACCGACCGCACAGGAACGCGCAGCACCGCCGCCACTACCCAACGCCCCTATTTCAGCGCAGCCGCCAACACCGAATGACAGCTATCCGCTGTTTGTATCGGCACGTAACGTGGCGATCACTATACCTTTTGTATCCACTGCGGCATTTTATCAAACGCTCTACGCGGATATATATCCTTATATGGTCCATCATGAGGATCACCAGCATGGCACAACCGATACGACAAATCAGGTGCCATCGGCTGATGCTTCCGCTCATACCAATCAAAGCACCCAACATCAGCCACATCAGCACATTGATCAAATGGAACCTGATGAGCACTCTTTGCCGATTGTCACCTCGCTATTCCAATCAATCAAGCAGTGGTTTTTTGGTGGCAATTTGGTGGTGCGCGTCGGGGTGTTGGTGTTGCTGGTAGGGGTTATTCTACTACTGCGCTTGCTCAGCGACTATATCGAAATCCCCATTCATATCAAGCTTGCCGCCGTGGTCGTTGCTGGTTTGGGTCTTGCAGGATTGGGGCTTAAGCTGGCCAAAAAACGCTTTGCCTATGGTATTTCGCTGCAAGGAACGGGGCTGTCCATCGCCTATTTGAGCACCTTTTTTGCCTATAGCGTTTATCACGTCATATCCAGCTTACCGAGCTTTATCGCATTGGGGACATTGTCCGCGCTAACGATATTATTAGCAGTACGGCAAAACGCCTTTCCGTTGGCATTACTGGCTTTATCTGGCGGCTTTTTTGCGCCGTTATTGACCAGTGAAGATACGGGCAGTTTGACGGCGCTCTTTAGCTATTATCTGCTGCTCAATGTCACCATCGCGATCATCGCTCATTATCGCCCGTGGAAGGTGCTGAACGTGCTTGGCGTCACCGTGACGTTTGGGCTGGCTTATTATTGGGGCGTGACCCAAGAGTTGACCACGATCATTGAGACGCAGCGCTGGGCGCTGGTGCTGCTCACTGCCTTGCATGTACTGCTGTATTTGTTTGTGGTGATTCGCTACGCGCAACATGTCATTGATTATAACGAGCAGACCTATCGTAAAGACGCATCCTCCAATCTAGCAACAAACACCGCACCGTCAAGCAAATCAAAGCCGCAGTCACTCTTTCCGATAGATACCAGCTTGCTGTTTTCTGCGCCCGTCTTGGCATTTGGGGTTTTTGCAGCGCTACTGGATGCCGTCAACCATGGCTTGACCATCACTGCAGGTATTTTGGCGCTATTGTACTTAGGCGCGGGCTATATTTTAGCCAAAAAAAGCGCGCGTTATTTGCTGGTGACCGAGAGCATGATGGCAGTGGGTACTGGGTTTTTGGCGATTATGGTGGCCTTGGCACTCGATGCCGACTGGATTAGCGGTGGCTGGTCGATACAGGCGCTGGTACTGGTGTGGCTCGGACAGCGCTCCAAGCGGATTTGGCCCCTATACTTTGGCCTTGCGCTGCACGGGTTTAGCCTATTTTGGCTGTGGCTTTGGGACATTCCGCACCAGCTGGCAGCGGGAGATGGCTCACTGATGCTGATCTGGCTGCTCACCGCATGGTTACCGCTGATCAGCGCTTTCTTGCTGCGTCACTTTTCAGCGTCGGATAAAGACAACTACTGGTACCAGTCAGCCGCCACCAGCCAGCCGTACGGGCTCAGCTTTATATTTTTGCTATTAGCAACGGGCTGGAGTGTTTGGGCGACGTATGCTGCCTTTAAGCTATGGTGGGATGCAAACGAATTCACGCTAATGATAGCGGCGGTTGTCGCCCATAGCGTTGGCTACTGGCTGGTGGACAGCAAAGCATCATGGCGGCAGGCGCGGCGCAGTAACCGTGTGCTGTTGCTGCTCTTTTATGTGTACATGCTCACGATACAACCTGTGAGTATCATGATTAACGGGCCATGGCAGAGCGCCGATTGGCTGCTGTTTATTATGAGTTCCCTTGCCGCGCTGGGTACGGCGCTACTGTGGCTCAAACGCTGGTATGAGGCGGGCGAGCAGCACCATGTGGATGCCACCAGCCTACTGATCACTACTTTGTCTGTACTGCTATATACCCTGATCTTAAGCTCAGATGCTGAGCATATTGCGCCGTCACTGCTGCTGGTGACCCTGCTCTATGGCATCGCGCTGTATTCATACTGGCAGCACATCAACGCTCCAGAACCTGCGCGCAGACAGACGCTCATCAGCCGCGCCCCTGCTTGGCTGAGTCTGCCACACGCGCTGATCGGTACAGGTAAAGCACTGCTGCCCATTGCCTTGGCATGGGTCGTTATCAGTAACATTTATAGTGATGGCAACATCTGGCAGCTGCCGTATTTGCCTGTGCTGAGTATTTTGGATATCAGCATGGGACTGATCATTACCGCGTCCCTACTGTTATTGCTGGTGCTTAAACAGGTACGTGCGCCCACTACCACCTTTGTCGAGCGCTACCGTCATGTGCTGCTCATATTGGCACTGATTGCCTTTTGGTGGCTCTCAAGTATCCTAGTGCGCTCGCTGCACATCTTTATTGGCACCCCGCTGTGGGACGATACGGTTGGCGCTTGGGACAGCGACCAAGTACAAACAGGACTGACCATTTTGTGGACGCTGATTGCTCTAGTCGCCACCATCTTGGCCAGTCGTTACTGGCAGCGGGTGCTGTGGTTTATGGGTGTTGGGCTACTTGGGGTGGTGGTGCTTAAGCTGGTGTTGATTGATCTGTCCCAGACCGACGCGATATGGCGCGTGGTGTCCTTTATTGGCGCAGGTAGCTTGATACTATTGATTGGCTACCTTGCGCCGTTGCCGCCAGCCGAGGATTCAGCCGACGACTCAACCGATGGTTAAACCATCATGCAAACGGCGTTGATTTACCCATGATATGAAATTGCGCCGTTATCATTTTCGTTCTGTAGTAAACTGGGCATCATGACTAAAACCGATACCACCCTCGGCTTTAGCACCCCATTTATGAATAAAAAGGTTAGACAACAGATGGATAAGAGAGCAAGTATTCAATGGTTCCCCGGGCACATGAACAAAGCCCGCAACGAAATCAAAGAAATCATGCCGCAAATGGACGTCATCATCGAAGTGATTGACGCGCGCATTCCTTATAGCAGCGAAAACCCCATGGTCGCCGCCCTACGCGGTGAAAAACCCGTCATTAAAATCCTAAACAAAGCCGATCTTGCTGACCCTGAGCTGACCCAAATCTGGATGGATCATCTCGAACAGCAGCACCAAGTCAAGGCCATCGCTTGCGATACCAACAAAGCAGCGGACGTGCAGCGCATCTTGCAGCTGTGCAAAAAACTGGTGCCCAACAAAGTCGGCACAGGCCGCCAAATCAAAGCCATGATTATGGGCATTCCCAATGTCGGCAAATCGACCCTGATTAACACCCTAGCAGGACGCTCGGTCGCCAAAACGGGCGATGAGCCAGCGGTCACTAAGTCGCAGCAGCTGATTAAGCTCGATGATGACATTATGCTCTATGATACCCCTGGTATGCTGTGGCCCAAGGTTGAGAACGAAAACTCAGGCTATCGCCTAGCCGCAACGGGCGGCATTCGTGATACCGCGTTTGATTTCGCCGATGTGGCAAGCTATACCGCTGAATATCTGCTGCACGCCTACCCTGAGCTGCTAAAAAGCCGCTATAAAATTGAAGAACTACCCAAGACAGATTGGGAGTTTTTTGAAGTGGCGGGCCGCAATCGTGGCTGTGTACGCGCGGGCAACCAGGTCGATACCTACCGCATGTCTGAGATTTTGATCAATGAGCTGCGTAGTAGCAAACTTGGCCGCATCACCCTTGAAACCCCTGCCATGATGGATGCAGAAGAAATCATCGTTGCCGAGCAGCGTCTCGCGGCTGAAGAGAAGCGCAAAGCTAAGGAAGAAGAAAAACGTCTACGTAAAAAGCGTACACGGCAGAATCGGAAGTAAGTCTATAGAATGTATAATCATTGACGAACGATAAGGGGAAATTATGAGCAGTAATGTGATGCAAAATTTTACATTTGGTGAAAGGGACGAATTTATTCGTCAGCCTATCGCTGAAAAAATTATCAAGCTATTAGACTCTGAAATTAATGTTTCTCCAATGATTATTGACGGTAAATGGGGCACAGGCAAGACCGAATTTTGTTTCAAACTTAAAAACTTAATTGAAGCGAATAATCCTAATAATTATAAAACTGGTTATGTAAATGCTTTTCAAGCTGATCATGCCAATGAGCCGCTCTTAACACTTATAGCTGAGGTGGCTAGTTTCTACGATGAAAAAGACGACAAGCGAAAGAATTTTATAAAAAATGCAGTGCCTTACCTAAGGCTTATTTCTGGTATAGGTCTCAAAGCAGGATTGGGATTTGCATTCGGTAGATACACGGGAGATATTCCTGATGCACTAGCAGATGGAATGGCAGAAATAAAGGATGGGTCAAAATCTCTTATCGACCAGTCACTTGAGTCTATGATTAAAGATCAAGCAGAAGCGGAAAAGAATTTATCGACATTGCGTGATGCTCTATCAGATATTGCTTCTACAAACCCTATCATTTTACTCATTGATGAGCTAGACCGCTGCCGACCAGATTTTGCCGTGGCGATGCTTGAGACCATTAAGCACGTCTTTGATGTTGAAAATGTGCAAATTCTTCTTGTTACTAATGCAGAGCAGCTAAAGGCGACTATTAAGCACAGCTATGGTAACGAGACCAACTCACACGACTACTTATATAAATTTTTTAAGTATCAAATCAACTTACCAACGACCAGTAAGAACGAAGTAAATCAGTCAGTTGACAATAATGTGACGTACTTTAGAAAAGTTGTAAAAAATAGCAAAGTTATTCCAGAAGATTTTAAAGATAATAACCTTATTTACGATGTTTCTAAACTCTTAAAGATAGATCAGCTATCATTAAGAAAAATAGAACAAGTTGTACGTTGTATTGAAACTTTAATAATTTTTGAGAATAAAGAAAAGAGTAAATATGTCGTATCCGAACAAATATTAATAACTTTTTTCTGCTTCATATATATAATTGATTATGAAGTATTTATTAGTCTAATAAAAAGAAGGATTTCATGCGAAGACTTTAAAATCTGTATAAGAGATGAAATTCCAAATCTCGTATATGATAGAGATATTGTCCGAAAAGACGGAGTATTATTTTTTTTAATAACTATTATAGATAGTTTGATCATAGACAATATAATCAGAATTGATTACATTAATAGACTCTCTAATTTACATCTATTACTGGAAGTGCTAAAAGAACAACTACATATTCAAGGCTTATCAATACAAGATAGTACTCTTCGTCCTGACCACCCCCTATCTATATACATTGCTCATACAACAGAAAACTTATTACTCTTTAACTCTTATAACTAACTATTTTCATTCACTTATTCCACTATTGCTAGGTCGTTGTTATAAGCTGTGTCAGGTATAATGTTGCCTTTTACAGCCTATTGATTTGCCAACCTATGACCCAACCAACTGCCCTACCCGATACCGCCTTTACCCAGCCCACTGACGCATTAAACAGCTTCGCCCCCCGCTTACTGGCTTGGTTCGCTGACAACGGCCGCCATGATCTGCCGTGGCAGCAGCACCAGACCGATACGCCCAATCCTTATATCGTGTGGCTGTCTGAAGTCATGCTGCAGCAAACGCAGGTGACCACCGTCTTGCCCTACTTTGCGCGCTTTATGGACACTTTTCCCACGGTGCAAGATTTAGCCGCTGCCGACTGGGATGTGGTCGCTGAGCATTGGGCAGGACTTGGCTACTATGCGCGCGCCCGTAATTTGCATAAAGGTGCGAAGCAGCTGGTCGCCGTGATCGAGGAGACTGGCGAATTCCCGCAGACGCTCGCAGGTTGGGAGGCAATTTCTGGCGTTGGCCCATCGACTGCTGGGGCGATTATGGCGATGGGCTTGCACCGCTATGGCGTCATCTGCGATGGCAATGTCAAACGCGTATTGACGCGCTGGGCCGCCATCGACGGCGATATTACCAAATCTGCCACCACCAAAGAATTGTGGGCACTAGCAGAGCGTTTAACCCCAAAAGAGAACTCAGGACTGTTCGCGCAGGCGATGATGGATATGGGCGCAACGCTATGTATTCGCCGCAAGCCTGCCTGCCTGCTCTGCCCGCTACAAGCCGACTGCTTAGCACATGCCGAGGGACGCGAAACTGATTATCCCGTCAAAGCAAAAAAACAGCCCAAGCCGAGCAAGTTTAGCGATGCATTGCTGATAAACAATGGCGCAGGCGAGACACTCTGGCTACAGCGTCCTGATAATGGCATTTGGGGCGGCCTATGGAGCTTGCCATTACAGTTCCAAGAAAAAGTGCAAGGCAAAAAGGTATTGACCCGCGCCTCTGAAGATAAGACATACGAAGCCGAATTTACCACTGCTGAGCAGATCATCAATCAATGGCTAATAAAAAATGAACTGGTCGCCAAACCCGTTAGTAACACACTACTTGATGATGCGCCCATCAAACACTCATTGACCCATTTTCACTGGTATCTGACGCCGCAAACTGTATCTATCACGGCCAAGCAAGCGCGCGTCCTCAGTAGCGCCCTGACTGATGCTAAGATTGACTTTAAATGGTTAAGCAAAAAAAACGCGCAAGACAACTTAGGGTTGCCGCGCGCGATGGAAAAGATTATCTTATTCTAAACTGGAAACTACTGTACAACAAACTATTCAATACGACCTGCTATAGGAATAAGACAACTGTGAAAATTGAAGCAGATGATAAGGAAATTCAAGATATTTTTTCTTTAGGAATATTTAAGATTCCTAGATTTCAAAGGCCATACTCTTGGGGTAAAAATGAAGTAGAGAACTTTTGGAATGACATTATAAAAGATTCTACTGATAGCTACTTCATTGGCTCTATGGTTGTTTACCAGACAAAAAAACCATACTTTGGAATTGTAGATGGACAACAACGTCTAACAACTATAACCATAGTTTTATCTGTTATTAGAGATGCCTTTATCAAGCTAAAGGAGACTAATTTAGCTAAGGGAATCCATAGGTACATAGAAAGACCTAACAACGATTTTATTGATGAATTTGTTTTGGATACAGAAACTTCGTTTCCCTACTTACAGACACATATTCAATCTTTTTATGAATCACCTTCAAAAATAAATTTCGACTGTGATGTTGGTGCAGAAGAGGCTAATCTAAAACTGGCTTATGATTTGCTTTCAGAAAAACTAGAAAAACATATCCCAAAAGCATCTATAGAAAGTCATCAGAACGATCTTTTTGCGAATGACAATTCTGTTGCAGAGCTGAAAGCATTGCGAGATAAATTTCTTTCTTTAAAGCTTGTATTTATACAGCTTGATAATGAAGATGATGCTTATTTAATATTTGAAACTCTAAATGCACGAGGTCGTGATCTAAAAACTTCTGACTTAGTAAAAAATTTACTTTTAAAAACAATAAAATCAACAAATACAACTTATGACAGCCCAAAGCAAGCTTGGAATAAAATTATAAAGAGTTTTGACGATATTTCTGAAAATGATGTAATAGATACATTCTTGTTACATTTTTGGATTTCACGGCAGGAATATACAACTGATAAGAAGTTATTTTCTTGCATCAAAAGCTATGTGTTAGACTCTCCTAATAATGCTAAAAAACTTTTAGAAAGTATAAGTTCTTCTGCTGTAGATTACTGTGAAATGATCAGTCCCGAAAGTTCAGTATGGAATAAGGAACAATTCGAAGTAAAACTCTCTTTAGAAGCACTAAATAGCTTCAAGGTTAAGCAGCAATCTTCCTTAGTACTGTCGCTCCTTACAGCGTATAAAGTAAAAAAAATAACACTAAAACAATTAAAAAGCATGTTGAATAAGATTGAACATTTCCACTTTGTATTCAATGCTATTACGCAACAAAGATCATCTGGAAGCATTGCTACAATGTACTCACAGCATGCTATTGAACTAACAAATAGTATCAGCTCTGACGAGACGCAAAAGGTACTAGCCAGTTTGAGTAGAAAGTTGAAAGAAAAACTTCCTTCGTATGAAGAGTTTGAAGTCAAATTCTTAGAGCTAACATACCTATCAAACAGAACTAGAAACAAATCAACTATAAAATATTCTTTAAGAAGGCTACTGGGGAACAATAGTAATGGCTTAGATATTGATCATAACAATTTGACTATAGAACATTTGATCCCTGAAGCTAAGATTAAAGGTGGATATGATTCTGATATTATTGGAAGCGTTGGAAATCTAATATTGACTGATTCCAGCACTAATAGTAATGACTTAAAAGACAAGAGTATTTCTGAAAAAATATATTTGTTGGACAACAGAGGATATCCTTTAAATACATTCTTTTTAGATGACCCTCTGTGGAATGAGAAAAAAATCATAGAAAGAACAAAAAAGATAGCTGAGGCTTTATATCTTAAAGTAGCTTTCTAGTTTATTTACGAGATAAAAAACTATCGTAAGAGTATTATCTTTACCACCAACTGAGGCAGTCTTCTCTATAGCATAAAATATGTAATTTAAGATTCTAGTAGCCGCGCTTAGCCTACCACACGCGATGGTCAAAATTTTAGACAGTAGCGCGGCAAGACAACTTAGGGTTGCCACGCGCGATGGAAAAGATTATTGCCGCCTGATTGTCTAAGACTTTGGTACGCGTAAACGCATCAAACCTTCTTGCTGCACGGTGGCAACCAGTTTGCCATCTTGCCAAAACTGACCATGGTTCAACCCTTTAGCATTTGAGGTGGTGTCACTCCACATGTCATAGAGCAGCCAGTCATTCAGATCAAAATCACGGTGAAAATGCATAGAGTGGTCAATACTGGCGGCCTGCAAACCGCTGGTCATAAAGCTGACGCCATGTGACATCAGCCCTGTACCCACGAGATAAAAATCTGACGAAAATGCCAGTAGCGCTTGCTGAATGGCGACAGGTTGCGAGCCCAGCTCACGAATGCGTAGCCAGTTGGCCTGCTTGGGTTTCATCGGTTCAGGTTGGATCGGATCACGCGGCTGTACGGGCTTGATCTCGACATGGCGGCGGCGCATAAAACGAGCTTTGAGCGCATCAGGCACTTTGCCCACATACTCTTCTTTTAAGTCTTGCTCCGCCAATAAATCATCAGGCGGCGGATACACGGGCATGCTCTCTTGATACTCAAGCCCCTCTTCCATCGGCGAAAACGACGCAATCATCGAAAAAATCACTTGCTCAACAGGCGGCTTACCGCGGACTTGCTTGTACTGAATCGCAGTCACTTCACGCGCGGACAAGCTGCGACCATCGCGCAAGCGGCGCACTTGATAAATCACGGGCTGGTTGATATCGCCGCCCCGCAAAAAATACCCATGCAGCGAATGGCAGGGCTTGTCTTCGGTTAAGGTATGAGCAGCGGCCATCACCGCTTGTGCGAGCACCTGCCCGCCAAAAATACGGCTACCAACATAGTCATGGCTTTTGCCTTCGAACACATCAGGGCTGACTTCAATCAGCGCCACGGTATTGAGCAGCTGATCGATCAGCTGGGTATAATCAGACATGATAGGTAAGTCTCCTTATCGGTTATCGTGACCACGGTTGCCGAATAACGTCCCTATCATGTGGCTTGTATGTGGTGTAGTGTCGTGTAGATGTCGTGTAAACTCTCAAAGTTTAGGGGAATGATGATAAAAATAATCATCTTACCCAATATTAGCGCCCTTGACCAGTTGCGCATGGGGGCACCTGCTGTATTAGTCTGACTTGTCAGCGCACAACTGGCACTGTGCCAGATCCCTTAATCCCGCCACAAAAAAAACGAGACACCGCAGTATCTCGTTTTTTATGTCGTGAAGTCATACTAAACGAATGTGATGGTTAATACATCTTTCATGCACAATGTTCCATCAGCTATGGTTTTACTGCCACCAATACGCGGATAGAGTCAGGCACCAGTGACAAGTTGGCCAAGGCCTGTTCGCCTTGTACTTGCAGCTGCTCTAGGCGCTCGATTTCTTCTGGGCGGACATTGGGGTTGATCTGCTGCAAATGCTTTAGGCGTTTGATCTCGCGTGACCACTGCTGGCTAAAGCGCGCGCTGGCCTGCTCACCGATCTCGCTCAGCTTAGCTCGGGCGATTGTTTCTGATTCATGGTAGCGGCTTTCAATCACATCGGCACGTACCTTGATTACTTGGCGAGCGCGACTTTTGTCCAAGCGTTCGACATGCGGCATGATCATCTCGCTGCTGATGCGCTCAGACAGATCACTACCCTGCTCACTCATAAAGACGCGAATGTTTTGGATCGGTAGGGTCGCTGCCAAGTTAAGTACTTTTGGCGCAATCACCTCAACTCTAAAGTTGGCTTCTAGTAGTACCATACCTTGCGGCACGGCAGCGCTTTTGAGCATGGCAACGGTGGTATTGCCAAAGGTGCTGCTGCTCGCCAGCTCATAAATCGCCCGCATCAGCGGATGCTCATGGGTGATAAAGTCCATGTCTTCGCGCAGCAAGGCCTGCTTACGATCGAAGGTCAAGGTCATGCCATCTTCATCCAGTGGCAAGCCGTCGATGTACTCGCTGATTTCGTTGCTATCAATGGGAGCAAGTACCCATGAGCCATCGCGCTGGATGCTGTGATCAATATTAGCAGACGCCAAAAAGCGCTCGATAAACTGCGGCAACACATTATGACTGTCAAAGTCGTGCATCGCATCGGCAATACGACCTGCGACGCGCGGGCGGCACGAGTTGTACTCTAGCAGACGATCACGGCCAGCTTGCAACTGCGCTTCTAATGCCAAGCGGGTTGCGCGCGCGTCATCAACCAACGCTTGCAGGTTGGCGCGGCTATCAACATCATCCGCGCCCTCTAACAACGGTTTAAGGGTTTGGATATATTGCTCTTGCACGCTTTGCGCGGTTGGGGAGATTTGACTGAACATATTGAGCGCCTGATCGTACCATTGGTACAAGCGCTCTTGCGCCGTGCTCTCGACATACGGCACATGCAAGGTGATTTGCTGCGTCTGACCGATACGGTCGAGGCGACCAATACGCTGCTCTAACGTATCAGGGTTGGCAGGCAAATCCCAAAGGATCAACTGACTGGCAAACTGAAAATTGCGCCCCTCAGAGCCAATCTCCGAACACAGCAAAATCTGCGCCCCTTCGCTATCAGCAAAGAACGCCGCCGCTTGGTCACGCTCAAGCAAGGTCATCTGCTCGGTAAAGATGGCTGTTTTGATACCGGCATGCAGGCGCAGTACCGCCTCCAAGCTCTCAACCGTAGCCCCACTACGCGCAATCAATAACACCTTATCGTGTTTTAGCTCGCCTTTTAGGATATCGATCAGCCACGGTACGCGTGGGTCGTCTTCCAGCCAGCCGCCGTCAGGCTGATTTTCTTCGCCCCACAGCTGCTCACGCAACTTGCCTGTGGTCTGATAGCTGCCTACCCACGCTTCAGGCAGCGGCAATGGATGCGGATGGCGACTACGACCATAAAAGCCTTTAACGCTCTCGCGCGTGTTACGGTACAAGATACGACCCGTACCGTGACGATCGAGCAGCTCATTTAAGGCATACGTGCGCAGTTTTTCATCGTCATTAATATGGGCAAGCTCATCGGCGCTGATATCAAGTAGCCCCGTTAAAGCGTTAATTTGTGCCTCATTTAACGGTTTGTCCTCGATCAGCATACTCGCCACTGCTGCAGTATCAGCAAAGGCCTCTTGACCCGCGATGAACTCATCTAAATCATCAAAGCGATCCGCATCAAGCAGGCGCAGACGGGCAAAATGGCTTTGCTCACCCAGCTGCTCTGGCGTTGCCGTCAATAGCATCACGCCTGGGGTTTCTTCGGCAAAATCCGCCACCAAGTCGTATTTGTCATTGCCGCCTTGCGCTTCATCCCAATGCAGATGGTGCGCCTCATCGACAACCAACAGATCAAAGCCTGCGTCCATCGCCTGATCGTACAAATCATGGTGATCGAGCAGTAAGTCCATACCCGCGATGATACATTGCTCAGTCAAAAAGACGTTTTGCTCAGGGTCATGCTCTTTGATAGCAGCCGTACGTACCAAATCAAACAGCGCAAAATTGAGGTTAAAACGGCGACGCAGCTCAATCATCCATTGATATTGCAAGCTATCAGGTACCAAGATCAGTACACGCTCAGCCTTGCCCGTGAGGAGCTGCTGATGGATGATCAAACCCGCTTCAATGGTTTTGCCCAAACCCACTTCATCGGCCAACAATACACGCGGCGCAATGCGCTTGCCCACTTCATGGGCGATATACAGCTGATGCTCAATAATATCAACACGCGCACCCATCAAGCCTTTTAACGGATGTCCTGCCAGCGCTGACTGCATACGCAAGATATCTTGGCGCAGCTCGTACCAGTCGCCACGTTCAATACGACCCGCCAGCAAGCGCTCAAGCGGTTTGGCTAAAGTAATATTGGCCGCAAGGCGCGTCTCCATAATGCCTTTTTCACTGCCTTCAACGCTGTACTTGATAACGCCCATCACCGCTTCGACATGGGTGACCGTATGGCTGTTGCCATCTTGATCGCTGATGCTGTCACCCTCCTTAAACACCACGCGTGATAGCGGCGCAGAGTTTTTGGCGTAAACGCGTGTTTCCTCACTTTGGGGAAATAAGATGTGAACGCAGCGGTCGTCTACATCGATCACCACGCCTAAGCCAAGCTCAGACTCAGTATCAGATAAGTAGCGTTGACCAACAGCGAATTCGGTACTGTGCAATGAAGCGGCAGAGATAGTCATAGGGCGATGTCTTTTTGTACTCAAATGAAAAGATAGACGGCAATACTGATCAGCATCATCAGTGATTAGAGCAATATCACCATAGCAAGTGCGTATCATCCATAGGACGATGCAAACGGCGGTTATGTGCAATAATAATCACAGCGGATCGTATTGGCAGATAAGTTTAACCATTATATAACGTTAGCGGCTAGATGCGTACGATAAGTTCACTTTTCAAGGGCGTCTTTACTGGCAAGGCGGCGACGCTGAGCGAATATCATCCTGATGGTCAGCGATATTGACAACCAGACCATCATCTTGAATCTGCAACACCGCCACACTATCGTCTGCTGCTTTATCCGCAGACTAAAAGCATGCTACATTAAATCGACTCTTTATGAGCGTCTCATACACCGAATCAGTCAATGACCAGCACACTACCAGCCATTTTAGGGAGATTTTATGCACGCGGTATTTTTAGACAGAGGTACTTTTTCAGACACCTTATCGTTGCCAGCACCGCACGGCATTGAGGATTATGTAACCTATGAGGAAACGCCCCAAGATAATACGGTCATCATCGAGCGTTGCCAAGATGCCGACATCATCATTACCAACAAGGTACAAATCAGTGCCGAAGTCATTAAAAGCTTGCCCAAGCTGCGCCTGATTCAGCTGACGGCCACTGGCATGAACAATGTCGATGCCGATGCCTGCGCCGCAAACGATGTCACCCTTTATAATGTGGCAGGTTATGCGGTCAAAAGCGTGCCTGAGCATACCTTTATGTTGATGCTCACCGCCATGCGCGCAGCTATCCATTATCATCAAAAAGTCGTCGATGGCTCTTGGGCCAAAGATGGCAATTTTTGCTTACTCGATATTCCGCTCATCGATTTAGAAGGTAAGACCTTGGGTATCATTGGAGTTGGCACCATTGGCAAACGCGTCACCGAGATAGCCCGCGCCTTTGGCATGACTGTCTTGTGGGCAGAGCATCAAGATTGCGAGCCGCGCAGTGCTGACTATACCGCCTTTGATAGTGTCCTTGCCCAAGCCGATGTCATCAGCTTGCACTGTCCGCTAACCGAGGCCACCCAGCATCTGATCAACCAAGACACCATCGCCAAAATGAGCAAAAAACCGCTACTGGTCAATGTGGCGCGCGGCGGCATCGTCGACAGTCAAGCGCTGAGCGATGCGATACTGGGTGGGCAGCTGATGGGTTATGCCAGCGACGTGTTCGAGCAAGAGCCGATCAGCAGTGATGACCCACTACACCGTATCGGCAACCACCCTCGGGTGATATTCAGTCCGCACAACGCATGGGGCAGCGAGGCGGCGCAGTCCACCCTTTGGAATATGCTCAGTGAACAAGTCAGCGACTTTATTCAGCAGCAATAGTCAGACGCAATAATAGTCAATAGTCAGCCGATTTTGCTGTTGTTAGTGGTTAAAATCCACCCTATAAAAGGCTTTATGTCAAAAGCGGCCACACTGCTTTAGCACCCATCAAAAAGGCATATCGCTTTCCCAATCCATCCATGCGCCTAGCACAGGATGCTTTAAGCGTAGCTGGTGTGCATGTAGGTTGAGGCGCGGCGCGCAGCTCAGCGCCTCCCCTTCAGCATAAATCGGATCACCGATGATCACATGGCCGCAATGCACCATATGTACCCGCAGTTGGTGACTGCGTCCTGTGACCGGCTTCAGCGCCACACGCGTCACCGCTTGTCCTGCGCAGTCCTCATGCCCCAGCACCTCATACAGCGTTAAAGCATGCTTTTTCCACTCAGGATCAACGATATGGCGCGGCTTGGTTGCAGGCTCATAACGCACAGGTACTGACACCTTACCTGTCGCGCCAACCTTGCCCCACATGCCAAACACCCGCGCTTGATACTGCTTTTGTGGCAAGCGATCAATAAACTGCTTGCTAATATTGCTCTGCGCGGCGGCGTTTTTGGCAAAGATCATCAGACCTGACGTATCCATATCCAATCGGTGAATCAGCTTAACCGCAGGATTGGCACGAAACAGTCGCCCAAGTAAGCTCACTTTGAGCGTCTTGCCATCGACACTGAGCAGCCCTGCAGGCTTATCGACCACCCAAATATCGTCGTCTTCATAAACAGTGATATCACGCGCAAAGTCCTGAAAAAACTCAAGCGGATAGGCATTTTCTTGTCTGTTGAGGGTGTCGACTTCTTCATCGGTAAAGGGCATAAAATAGCTACTTATCTCAGGTGAATAAAAACAGAATGGCACATAGCAATAAAGCACCTACCGTTCGCACATATGCGCGGCGGCGTGACCCTGCTGTGTTTCAATTTATTTTACTAATGTTAATTGTTGAGTATTTTAACGCGGCAGCGCCAGCGAAATAGGCCGAAACATGCTAGTATGATCACACATTTTCACCCATGCGTATTTTCTTTGTACGGCGCGTCACCCTCGTTTGATAGCTGATTAACCAACGCCTAGCGCGTTATTTCTACGCTTACTAACCACGACGACTGCCAGTAAAAGAGACCATAAAATAAGAGAGAAAAATTATGTCAGATTTAATTGTAAACACTACCGACGCCGATTTTGACCAAGACGTACTGCAAGCAGATGTTCCTGTACTCGTCGATTTTTGGGCAGCATGGTGTGGTCCTTGTAAAGCCATCGCGCCTATTTTAGAAGATTTGGCCACTGAGTACCAAGGTAAAGTTAAAATCGTCAAAGTCGATGTGGATAGCAACCCACAAGCAGCCAGTCGTTTTGGTATCCGTAATATCCCAACCTTGTTTGTCTTCAAAGACGGCGAGAAAGTAGACTCGGTAATGGGTCTACAACCAAAAGCTGAGCTTGCCAAAGTACTCGACAAGCACATCTAAATCGTACCCTGTTAAAAGGGACATTCAATGCTGTTATTGACAGCAATCTGAGTGGCCTAAATAACGAATAAATGGTCATTATCTGCACAAGATAATGACCATTTTTATTTTTTTACGATAAAAAAGCGAATTATATATTTTTTTTAATAAAAATAATTGACAAGACTTGCGTGAAAACCGTATAGTCTGCTGACAAGAGAAGCATAAATGTTTTCCTGAGCGCCCAGTCGCTATTCTCCTCGTGTTTATCAACACAAAACACAATGTAATAAACACAATTACTGATACTGAGCTTTTATCAAAAGTTCTTATGTAGCCTGTCTTATTATCTGTCATCACCCTGCCACATAACCGTGCAGCGGGTATCAGTATGCTACATCACTATCAACTCTGTGCACACACCCTTCACTACTATCGTTGTTTAACCAATGTCGTGGGCTGTGCTGCTAATGGCATCTCTCGCCCGATAAATTGCTAATGACTTATCTATGAATTTAACTGAACTAAAGAAAAAATCAATCGCTGAGCTATTGGCTATCGCCAAAGAAATGGGTCTTGATAATATGGCGCGTAGCCGTAAACAGGACATTATTTTTGCTATCTTGAAAACCCACGCCCGTAACGGCGAAGCCATCTACGGTGACGGCGTGCTTGAGGTGCTTCCAGATGGCTTTGGCTTTTTGCGCTCATCAGAAGGGTCATATTTGGCAGGTCCTGATGACATCTATGTCAGCCCGAGCCAGATTCGTCGGTTTAATTTAAAAACAGGCGACAGTATCGCAGGCACCATCCGCCCACCAAAAGACTCAGAGCGTTATTTTGCGCTACTAAAAGTCGGCGAAATCAACTTCGATACCCCTGATCGCTCACGTCACAAGCTGATTTTTGAAAACCTAACGCCTCTTTTCCCAACTGAGCAATTGAAGCTTGAGCTGGGTAATGGGACGACTGAAGATTTGACGGGCCGTATTATTGACTTGATCGCACCGATTGGTAAAGGTCAACGCTCTATCATCGTTGCGCCGCCAAAGGCTGGTAAAACCGTCCTGCTCCAAACCATTGCCCAGTCCATCACCCGCAACAACCCTGAATGCTATCTGATCGTACTCTTGATCGACGAGCGTCCAGAGGAAGTGACCGAAATGGTGCGCACCGTACGCGGTGAAGTAGTGGCGTCTACCTTTGATGAGCCGCCACAGCGTCACGTCCAAGTGGCCGAGATGGTCATCGAAAAAGCCAAACGCTTGGTCGAACACAAACAAGACGTGGTTATCCTTCTTGACTCTATCACTCGTCTGGCCCGTGCCTATAACACCGTGATTCCGTCTTCAGGTAAAGTGCTGACTGGTGGTCTGGATGCCAATGCCCTAGAGCGTCCAAAACGCTTTTTTGGTGCCGCCCGTAATGTCGAAGAAGGCGGCAGCTTGAGCATCATCTCAACTGCGCTGATCGATACAGGCAGCAAGATGGACAGCGTTATCTTTGAAGAGTTCAAAGGTACTGGTAACCAAGAGATCACGCTTGAGCGTGACTTGGCAGAAAAACGGGTCTTCCCTGCAATCAATATCAAAAAATCAGGCACTCGCCGCGAAGAGCGCTTACTTGATGAAGACACGCTGCGTAAGGTTTGGATTTTGCGCAAACTCTTGCAGCCTATGGACGGTGTCCAAGCGACTGAGTTCTTGCTGGATCGCCTAAAAGAAGCCAAAACCAATGATGACTTTTTTGAGCAAATGAAGCGCAAATCACAAAACTAAATATCAAAACCGCACCTAAAAAAAGACTGCCACCGTGCAGTCTTTTTTTAGGCGTTATCATTCCTCAAGCAAGAAATATCGCCTTTAGCTTACCCGATAAAAGCGATGTCGTGACACATGGGGGTAACATCGATTACATCACATTTGCAAAGATTAGCGCTTTTACTACGCGTTGCTGCTCAAAAAGCCGTTACTATATCTCATAGGATGACCGCATTTTGATAAAGATTCAATCGGTTTGCTTATCAACATGGTTCTGTCTCATCAGCATTTATCAAAATGCGGTTGTCAAACATCCGTTCTAGACTCTATTGGCTACCGACAACGTAATAGGTGATATTATGAAATTTGCTAAAACCATCGCAATGACTGCCATTGCCAGCTCAGCGGTTATCATGACTGGTTGTAATACAGCTGGCTACAACAGCGGCCTGAGCAACACTGCCAAAGGGGCGGCGGCGGGCGCTGCCGCTGGTGCTTTAATCAGAAGTAAGGGCGATAGCAAAGACATCGCTCGTGGTGCGCTCGCTGGTGCAGCCGTTGGCGGCGCTGGTGGCTACGTGATCGATCAGACCAACTGATTGATATCAGCAAGTCAGATTGATATAAAAAAGCCTGCATATCATATGCAGGCTTTTTTATGCTGAATATTTTTTTGAACACTGATATCGCGCTTGCTAATGTCACATTTATAGTGCACCGCTAAACGTATCACATGATTGCACACTACCGCTCTCTAACCCACGGGTAAACCAGTTAACCCGCTGTTGACTGGTACCATGCGTAAAGTTATCAGGCGCAACCGTACGGCCACTGGCCTGTGCTAAGCGGTCATCACCGATTTGACCAGCGGCATTGATGGCCTCATCAATATCACCTGCCTCTAAAAACTGAATACGTTGTTCGTTGCGGTTCGCCCATACCCCAGCAAAGCAGTCTGCTTGTAGCTCTTGCAGTACAGACAGCTTATTGGCCTGAGCTTGAGTGACCTGCTGGCGCGCTTCATTCACCTGCTGCGAAATGCCAAGTAAGGTTTGAACATGGTGACCAACTTCGTGTGCAATCACATAAGCTTGCGCAAAGTCACCTGCTTTGCCTTGATTATCAGCCCCACCTGAACCTTGCTGGTCGCCACTAATACCTAAGTTTTGACGCATTTCCTTAAAAAATGAGGTATCCAAATAGACCGTCTGATCTCCTAGACAGTAGAAGGGTCCTGTTGCTGCGGTGGCGCTGCCGCAAGCTGAACTGACTTGACCATTGAATAACACCAGCTGCGGGTCTTTATAAGTTTGTCCACCTTCGCTAAAAATTTGTTGCCACACGGCTTCGGTATCTGCCAACACCACTTTAACAAACTGTGTATCGCGGTCATCTGCTGTTGCAGGCACTGTTTCATTGCTATTGCCACCACCGGCAACAACCTGACCGGTCTGCAATGCGGTCATCGGATTGACCCCAAACACCAGCCACAATATGCCTGCGATAATGATACCACCGATACCGCCGCCAATCATCTTACCGCCACCTTTGCTCGTGCGTACGTTTGAACTGCCCTGCCTACCTCGCCACTTCATAATCTGCCTCCTTAAACATCGCTGTGCGTCATCATGTGTCATCCATTTACAAATACCGACTTTGTAGATACCGACTTTTTATCTGTAGTCATACCGTTTATCGGATACTGACTGCTTTCATTGTAATAATATCTATCATTTAATATGGCTTCTCATTTGCCTGATTGCCGTTTTTTAAAGTTGTTATTGTTTAGTGTATTTACTGTTGTTTTTTTTGTTGTTGAAAATATATAGAGAACTGGTTGTTTCTGTAGCCCTTACTATAAAAGGGCTACAGGAGATATACAGCTTAGATAATATCGTTATAAAACCAGTACTTGAATTGATTATACGGAAAACCACAAATGATGTTGTATTAAAAACAATAATAAAGTGTGGCCATGCGCAGTAGGCATGCAGTTTATTGTTACTCTATTGTACAACCTACTTTTCTTTTCATAAAAAAGACTATAGAATGCGTGAAAGCTGAGGAGCTGTGACTGAGGACAGTTGAGGTTCGGGATATCCTGAATATTCGACCTTTTGTCACGGCTGCTGCTCATTTCATTTTTTTGGAGAAACCCGATGAACCTTAAATTACTTGCTCTTGCTGGTGTTATGACTGCTGCTATGGGCCTAACTGCTTGTGACAGCAACACAGAAAACGCTGCTGAAGATTTATCTGACGCGCAAGAAGAAGCGCAAGACGCACAAGAAGAAATCGCTGATGGCGCTGCTGATGGCGAAGTTACCGCTGAAGCTGAAAATGCTGTTGCTGACGTTGAAGAAAGTATCGCTGAAGCACAAGACGCTACTGCGACTACCGAAATGGACGCTGAAGTTCCTGCTGATGGCGGCGCAACTGTTGACATCGATGGCGGTACTGACATGATGGACGCTGAAACACCTGACACTGATGCTGTTGCTGTTGCTGACGACGTTGTTGTTGAAGAGCCAGCTGCTCAATAATCATTCTTGCTTTGTAAGCATAGATTATTGTCATAAAAAAGAGAGCCTATGCTCTCTTTTTTTGTCCCTGTTTTCTGTATTTACTATTTCAGTAACGATCAAGACCTATAATCACTATGAACGAGCCTCCATTACTGAGTGCTTAACTCTTGCATCAATGCTCGTGCTGATTCGGCATTGAGTAAATACGGATTAAATTCTACGGTCGTAGAATATTTGAGATATATTGCCGCATTCTCCTGTGTGGGAGAAGCATAGTTCATTGACCATTGTGACCACTCCCGATGTTTTATCTCGCGAGTCTCTATCACTTGCAAATCATGATGCCGCCTATCTGCAAGCAATCCAGACAATAGATAGTTAATCTGTGCGCGTGGACCTTCAATGGTCTGTAAAAAGTACGCTTTGTTAAACGTCAGCATACCAGTAATACCATTTGTAGCATTGTTTTTTTGCGCTTGCTGTAGAATTTCATTAAAGTCATTGGCCGATACATCTGGATTGGCTCGACTGACGTAAGTCATACTGACTAATATGTGTGCGTCGGACGGTACTTGTTCCATATTTTACCCCTTCTATAAAGTCTATTGCGTGAACCCAAAAGCACGAGAGAAGAAACCTTTTGATGGCGGCAGCTGCGCTTCTTGAGGTGGTTGCTGATACAACTGCCTATTAAGCATGTCTTGCTCGGTACGCGCTGCTTGCTCTTGCAATGCGGCTAGGGTATCAATCAGCATGATGATCTGGGCAGCATTCATCAGGTAAGGATTGAATGTGGTACCAGCAGAAAACTTAATCAGGTGTTTTTTATTGTCATCACTGGGTGTCAAATAGTTCATCGACCATTTAGTCCAGCGCCGATAGTCCACCTCTCGGCACTCAATGATTTGTAGTGAAAAATGGCGATCATCTTTGATCAGTTTTCTTAGTAAATTGTTGATGGCAGGTCGTGAGCCCTCAATGGTTTGCAAAAAATAGTTATGATTAAAAACCAATGCGCCCGTGATGCCATTGCGTGCATTGTTTTGCTGGGCTTGAGCAAGAATTTTTTTTACCTCATCATTTGGGTTGTGATTGTTATAACGGCTGATATAGGTCAACCGTACGATGATATGTTCACCATGCTGTAAGTTTGCATTGCCATCTTCTAAACGTCCTGTCATTGTCATCAGACTCTCCCGTTGGTTGACCTTATTTCGATCGATTAAAACCTATCGTATCCATGATATATTGCCCTGAGCATAGATCTGCTATTGCTTGAGCATGGTATAAAACTCATTAATACCGTGTGACAGTTCACTATTATCTGTACGTTGGATCTCTTGTATAAACGCAATCAGCTCCACTGCGTTGCTACATTGCTCTAGGTTGAGCATATGGCTCCAAGCGTCTTGAGCTGGTGCATGGCGTTCAATATAACTGGCCAGCTTTGATTTAACCGCTTCAAAATTGAGATTTGCCGTTTGCCGTTCGCTGTTATCACTATTGTCAGTGTTGTCGATGGTGACTGGCTCAGCAGGTCGGCTGTTAAAAAAACTGTCGAAGTTGCTGTCGTTTGTATTGTCTAAAGCGTTAGAGTCAGTTGATTGGGGCTTTGCTGGTATCAGATCAATAGGCTCGACATTATTTTGTCCATCATCACTTGTCTCAAGTGTGGTAGGTACTGACTCATTAACAATATCGTTTGAGTCATCGACATCTCCTACAATAAACCGTTCTATGAGCTCTAAATCTCGTAACATTTCAAAAAAGGGGGCAATACCGCCCACGTCAGCAAACATTTTGCCTTTATCAAGCAGGTCTACATATTGCTGATACGTTTTTCTCCCATCAATGAAAATAAGTAAAGTTCGAGCTTCTCTTGGGAGCGAACTTGAATGCTGATTTTTGACCTCTTCACGGCCAAGCTCACTTTTTTGAAAAATATCACCTTGATTCATGACTTCACTCCCTTGCAAATACTTATGCCAACGCTCATACCATCGTGCGCGGCCCAAGCTCATGACTATATTTTGAGCCAAAAACCATCCGTCTCTACACTGTAAACTATTGTAAAGAAACAGTTTTTTAATTATTATTTTGCTGATGGCGAGTATGCGTTTCTTGATTTATTCGAGTATAGCAACAGCATTTTCAATGTGTTAGCTTTACTATGTTTTGATAGACTAAGTGGTCGATATCATTGTCTGAATGGTATTTTGAAAAAAATGAGCACATAAAATAAGCTAGAAATGGTCTAAAAAAAGACCGCAGTGAGCAGAGTGCGCATCAAGTCAATGAGCACCATAAATAGCGTTTATGGCAAGATGTGGTATCTGAGACATCGCAGACAAGGACAGAAATGGCTAAGCGTTATCACGAATATGGGACTATAAGAAGGTGATGCTAATAAAAAGGCACTAGAACAATGATAGGAAGGATAATGGCTGGCAGGAAGAATATTTGATGATTCGGCGACGCTGTATTTGTAGCGGGTACCACGATATGGCTGTTAACAAATAGCAGCTGGTGGTTTGAAGACAATCTTGTTGTGACTATAAAGCGTTATCCAGCACGGCCTTGTAGAGCTTCCTCTGTATGACAAGGCCATCAATAACTGATATATCTAAGCGTCAAACAAACGCTCATCAACTTTTTGGCGGAACTTTTGACCCGTTTTAAAGGTCACCACGCGGCGCGCTGATACCGCAACAGGCTCACCCGTTTTTGGATTGCGTCCCGGACGACTCTCTTTGTCCTTGAGCTCAAAATTGCCAAAGCCTGAGAGCTTAACCTCTTTACCTTCGATAAGGCTGGTTGATAATTCATCAAAAAAGTTCTCAACTAGGCATCGCCCTTCTTGGCGCGTGAGGTCAAGATGACTCATTAGATGCTCAATCATGTCAGATTTGGTTAAAGTGCTCACAGTACGACTCCTGAGATATGGTGGTAAATGACGGTCACATGTGGTGATATGACGAACAGACCAAACTATTATAAAGGGTTTTACACAATTTCTTAACACTATCTATTAAAAAATCCTTTATTTATAACCAATTAGCTGTTGTTACCCAAAAAAAAGCATGGTGAGCCTCTTAATAAACGAGACTCACCATGCGATTGGCCTATTTAACGCAACATGACGCTGCTTTATTGACCAATGCTGATGTTGGTATCAGCTGTCACGCAGCTGCGCGCCATGCGTGTCTGTGAGTACTTGCACGACTTTGTCCATTGCTGCTTTAATGGCGTCATCAGATAAGGTCTGGGTACTGTCTTGCCACACTAAGGCGAATGCCAGTGAGCGCTGGCCGTCTGGCACATGCTCGCCTTGATACACATCAAACAGCCACAAATCAGACAACAGCTGGCCAGCGGCTGCGCGGATACTTGCCTGCAAAGTTTGCACACTGATATCGCTGTTGACCAAGATGGCAATATCACGGCGCACTTGTGGGAATTTGCTTGGGGTATTGATCGCATGCTGCTCACGTGCCAACGTCAATAACGGCGCAAGTGACAACTGTGCGACCCAAGTGGTCGGCAGATCAAGCTGCTTGTGCTTGGCTGTATTGGGGTGCAGCTGACCGAGCCAACCGACGTAAACGTCATCGACATACAGTTTGGCACTTTGACCTGGATGCAAAAAGTCCAAGTCACTGCGCTCATAGCGAATACGCGCATCTGCTATTTGGGCAGGCAGCAGTTGCTCAACATCATGCTTTAAATCAAAAAAGTCGGTTGGACGATTTTGATAGGCTTGCTCGTCCCAAATATCACCGACAGCAACCATGGCGATGCTCGGTGTTTGTACCAATTCACTGATGCTGCTACCGACAAAGCTAAGACCCGTTTCAAAAAAGCGGATACGTGGCTGTTGACGGTTGAGGTTATACTGAACGCAAGGCAGCAGGCTTGAGAGCAATGTACGGCGCATGACCTCCTTGTCGCTAGAGATGGGGTTGGCCAGCGCTAACACTTCACCCAAGGCCTCATCATCAATCAAGGCTTCAAGCTTGGCATCACTAAAGCTAAAGCTGATGGCTTCCATATAGCCAATATCCACCAGCGCCAGCTTCATATCATGGGTCAAATCTGCCGTATCATCATAATCCATGCTGACTTCCAAGCGCGGCAAGGCATTTGGAATGTTGTCATAGCCATAAATCCGCGCAATCTCTTCGACCAAGTCTTCTTTGATACTCATATCAAAGCGGTATGATGGCGGCGTACAAACCAGCGCATCCGCTTGGGCATCAACAGTAAAACCAAGCTGGGTTAAAATATTAACCATGTGCGCAGGCTCAATCTCGATACCAATCACCTCGGCCACTTTGGCAATCGGCAAGGTGATTGGTGCACGCGCAGGCAAATGATCGCTGTGCTCAGCATACGCGACCTGACCGGCACTGGCACCTGTGATACTGGTAATCAAATCCACCGCGCGAGCCAATGCCAATACTGGCAACTCAAAATCAACACCACGTTCAAAACGCTGTGAGGCATCCGTATGCAGACCAAAACGGCGCGCGCGACCAGCAATGGCTAGCTGATTAAAAAAGGCACTTTCTAATAAGATATTGGTGGTGGTGTCGGTGACACTGCTGCGCTTGCCACCCATAATACCTGCAAGGGCCAACACACCCTCATCATCCGCAATCACCAGCTCATCGCCTGTCAAGGTCACGGTCTGATCATTGAGCAAAGTGACTTTTTCATCAGGCTGAGCCAAACGCACTTGCACATCGCCTTTGATCGTATCAGCATCAAAAGCATGCAGCGGTTGACCAAGCTCAAGCAAGATATAGTTGGTCACATCGACCAAGAAATTATGTGTGCGCAGGCCTGAGTGTACCAACGCGTCTTTCAGCCACTTTGGGCTGTTTACACTGCGATCGATGTTACTCACCGCTTGTAATAAGTAGCGCGGGCACGCATCTACCGCGCTTACCGCCACGGTAGGGGCAGCCGCTTTTGGCGCGTCAGTCACGTTAGACGCTACGATGTCAGGCATCTGCATGGGCAAATCATTGATGACAGCAATCTCACGCGCAATACCGCGAACACTAAAGCAGTCTCCTCGGTTGGGCGTGATAGAAATATCTAAGACTTGATTGTCCAGTCCCAGATACTCACGAATGTCCATACCCACTGGTGCGTTTTCTGGCAATTCTAATAAGCCATCAATATCATCAACCAAATCGATTTCAGAGGCGCCGCACAGCATACCGTGTGAGGCAACCCCGCGCAGTTTACTCTTTTTGATTTTAAAGCCCGCTTTACCATTACTGACGTCATCGCTTGGCAAGACCGCACCAACCGTAGCGACGGGCGCTTTCATACCGATGGTCACATTGGGTGCACCGCAGACAATTTGTAACGGCTCAGCATCGCCGATGTTTACCTGAGTGACACGCAGTTTGTCTGCATCTGGATGCGGCTCGACACTAACGACTTCACCGACAACCACACCACTAAATTCACGGGCAACAGCAAAGCGATCATCAATCTCAAGCCCTGCCATGGTCAGCTGTTCGGCCAACGCTTCACTAGTATTTGTGGGGTTTACCCATTGACGTAGCCACTGTTCGCTAATTTTCATAAATATCTCGGATCAGAATTCTGTAATAAAGATTTTGGAATAAAGCTTGGCAAATAAACAGATTATTTCAACAAGGAACACACTAGCCAAATTGCTTTAAGAAGCGCACGTCATTTTGGAAAAATAACCGCAGATCATCGATACCGTAATACAGCATCGCAAAGCGCTCAATACCCATGCCAAACGCAAAGCCCGTGTATTTGTCGCTATCGATACCGCAATTGGTCAGCACTTGCGGATGCACCATACCGCAGCCCATCACCTCAAGCCACTTGCCATTATCATCTAAAATATCCACTTCTGCTGATGGCTCGGTGAATGGAAAAAACGACGGACGAAAACGTACGGTCAACTCTTTACCAAAGAACGCTTCTAAAAACTCACTAATCAATCCTTTCAGCTCAGCAAAGGTGCTCGACTCGGTAACCATCAGTCCTTCTAACTGATGGAACATCGGTGAATGGGTTTGATCTGAGTCGCAGCGGTACACACGGCCTGGACAGATGACACGAATCGGTGGCTCACCCGCTTCCATGGTGCGAATCTGCACAGGACTGGTGTGCGTACGCAGCAAATAATGGGCGTCAAAATAAAAAGTATCATGCATTGCGCGCGCAGGATGGTGCGAGGGAATATTGAGCGCCTCAAAGTTATAATAGTCGCTTTCGACCTCAGGGCCAGTTGCCACATTAAAGCCCGCTTGCACAAAGAACTGCTGCATGCGCTGAGTAATCATGGTCACTGGGTGCAAATGTCCTTTGTTGCTGCCGCGCGCAGGCAAAGTAATGTCAATACGCTCTGCTTCTAGCTTGGCATTGAGCGCTTTGACCTCTAGCTGCTGCTGCTGCTCGGTAAAGGCTTGTTGTATGCGGCTGCGCACTTGGTGCAGCATACCGCCATAGACTTTTTTATCATCGCTAGATAGCTTACCAAGCTGTTTTGACCAGCCCGTTAACGCGCTTTTTTTGCCTGTTAACTGCACGCGCAATTGTTGTAGCGCGGCGACGTCAGGCGCACCGCTAATCAGCGCTTCGGCACTACTGGCGTAGTCGCTGAGCTGGGTTTCATTCACCTCACTTAAGGTTTCAGATAAAGTCGGTAACGCCGACAAATCGTTGGTGGCAGCAGGGGTAGTCATAAGACGCATCATTCCTGATAGAAACAGAGTATTAATTGTAAGGGTTTGACCATATATTGCAAACCATTTACCCGCACCGTCTTTTATCGAATATGGTGAGTCAACCATATCTTAAAATAAGCAGTGACGTGTGCTGAAAAGTCAGTCATCAAATGGCTTGAATATATAGACAACAGTACGCTGATATCAGCATCGTCGCTACCCTATACCCAAAACAAGTATCCAAAACAAAAAAAGCCACCGGCCAGCGGTAGCTTTTATTAATATAGTTGCTATTAATGTATAACAGTCCCATCAGCAGTCATGTGTGACAAATAGCAACATCATGCATGCAAATGGGCGGGTTATTTAGGCCAATTCCGCTTTTGCTTTTTCAACCAAAGCGCTAAAAGCAGCTGCATCATGCATAGCGATGTCAGCAAGTACGCGACGGTCGATAGCGATGTTTGCTTTTTTCAAGCCATTGATCAAGCGGCTATAGCTCAGACCATTGATACGAGCACCAGCATTGATACGAGCGATCCAAAGGCGACGGAAAGTACGTTTTTTGTTGCGACGGTCACGGTAAGCATATTGACCAGCTTTGGTCACGGCTTGTACCGCTACGCGATAAACGCGTGAACGCGCGCCATAGTAGCCTTTTGCACGTTTTAGGATTTTTTTGTGACGGCGGTTTGCCTGTACACCACGTTTTACACGGGCCATAATTTACTCCAAGATAGGTTGAGCGACATATTTATTGTGTTATAAGGTTATAAACACAAATGTCAATTTGCAAAGTCAAATAATCGTTAGATGACCGTAGTCATTTAGATATAAGGGCACATACGACGAATAGCTGCTTCGTCAGACTTATGTACCATTTTAAGACCGCGCAACTGACGAATACGCTTAGCTGATTTCTTGGTCAAGATATGGCTTTTGAATGCTTGCTTGTGCTTGAAGCCAGTCGCTGTTTTCTTAAAGCGTTTGGCAGCACCGCGTTTGGTTTTCATCTTCACTTTCATGTCGATTGCCTCTTTGTCTTTGTTGCCGTACTACCACAAATAATGTGGATCGTAGCCAGACAGATAAAGTAATAACCTGTTCGTCAAAGGGTTGTGAGGTGACTCAATAACCGTTTGCCTTGAGGTGGGAGGCGCTATTTTAGCAGAAAGGAGGAAAGGTTGCCAAGCAAAGTTTTTATTGTTGCCAAGCAAAGTTTTTATTGATGCTAAATGAGCAGCCTAACGTCAGAGATAAAAAGAAAGAAAATAAGCAAGCAGTTGTCCGCACTGCATCATGTATTCAGTAATAGCGGGGTGGTCTTAATAATCTAACCGCCTATCCCTAAAATGATTGAAAGTGACTTCAAGCTATGTTTAATTGATATTAAGCTAAGATATATGATTGGCTTTGGCTTGGATTGATGCGTAGCATCTATAGGGCCATCTGCTGCGTGTTGGCACTTTTATTACTATTTATATTCATTATCGCGATCACTATATTTCATTGTAGGAGAGGACATTGACACACCAACAACTGGATTTTGATATACGGGTGTTTGTCTTTGAGACGGTCATGCGGGTGCGCAATACGGAGATCGGCGGCACTCACTACCTGACACTTGAGGCGCTAACAGCACTGCTCTCAGAGGCGCGCTCACGTTTTTTGTACTCAAGAGGCATTCAAGAAATCAATGCTGAGTATCAGGGTTTGATGATTAATAACTTGCAGGTATCGATTGTTAGCCGTGTACGGGCACGTGAAGAGTTGCTTTTTGAGGTGGGTATTGAGCAGTTGTATGAGGACAGTGGGGAGATGGCCATCCAAGTCACCCGCATGTACGACAATTCAATCGTCGCCAAAGCAAGGCTGTCTTTTATCAACTATGATTATCGCTCAAACAAAGCCACTGCGATGAACCATTTGTTAAAAGAAGCGTTGCAGCCACAACCGTTTGAGCTCTAACGCTGTCCTGTGCTATCTTTGTGTGCCCACCCATTCATAAGTGGCCTCATACCACTTGTTGGTTTACCTTCCTTTATAAGATGGCACACAGACTATGACCGTACCTGCTTGGCTTGAGACGATAACCTTTAATGCCGATGGCCTGATTCCTGCAATTGCGCAAGACGAACAGTCAGGGCGCATTTTGATGATGGCATGGATGAATGCCGAAGCGCTACAATTGACTGCCGATACCAAAACGGCGGTTTATTTTTCGCGCTCACGCAATCAGCTGTGGCATAAGGGCGAGACCTCAGGCCATACCCAGCAGGTTCACGACATTCGCTTAGACTGTGATGCCGATGTCATTGTGCTGCGTGTGACCCAAATCGGCGGTATCGCTTGCCACACAGGGCGCGAGTCGTGCTTTTATCAGCGTTTGGACTTATCAGGTACTGAACCTGTGTGGCAAACGGTTGATGCGGTTATCAAAGATCCAAGCGAGATTTATCATAACAAAGCAGATCATAGCAGCGATGAAAACACCGTCGATGCGACTGTGGCCGCGCATGATGAACGAGAAACCAGCAGTGCTGGCGCCTCTATTTTGCAGCAACTGGATCAGGTACTCAGCGCGCGCAAAGCAGCCGATGCCGACAGCTCTTATGTGGCCAGCCTTTATGCGCGCGGCCTCAATAAAATATTAGAAAAAGTCGGCGAAGAAAGCGTCGAGAGTATCATTGCTGCCAAAGACTTGGCGCAGTGTGATGCAAGTAACGACGCAGTGGCCTTTGATGCAGCGCGTCATGAGCTGATTTATGAGGTGGCTGACGTTTGGTTTCATACCTTGGTCGGATTAGCATGGTTCGATATCGGCTCCGATGAGGTACTTGCAGAGCTGGCCCGCCGTTTTGGGCTATCAGGTATTGATGAAAAAGCAGCGCGCACCTCAACCGCTGACAAATAATACTTTCTTTATCTCCTACCCTGTTTTGTCCCACTCCCTGACTCAACCTTCTGACCATTCGCTGCTGGACTCACTTTTGGTGAGTACAGTAGCCGTTGTTTTAGCCTTTTGCGCCTGAGCCGCGTTATAATATGCCCAGTAGCACTCACCCTAAGTCATTGTTTTACTGCAAGACATCAAACCTTCACATTCGACAGTTATGATGCGGCAGACAAACAAAAGGTGCTAAAATAGACATTGGTCTCACCAAGACATAAGGATACCCACTATGGGCAGTTTTTCCATTACGCATTGGCTAATTTTACTGGTAGTGGTGGTGGTCGTGTTTGGCACGTCCAAGCTCAAAAACGCTGGTAAAGATCTGGGCGGCGCGGTCAAAGGCTTTAAAGACGCGGTCAAAGATGAACAAACCGAGCACACCAACAAGCATCGCGTGCTCGATCATGACGCTAGCGTGAACCGTGCAGACAATACGACCAATAAGGGTACGCCAGTCGACGATACCGACGTCCATACCACTGACGATAAACACAAGGTATAAGGGCATTACAGATTATCAGCGCAAGATGGTGGCATACGCGCCGATCTTTCGTCTGCTTAACCTGCCCGCCACACCTTGTATCGCCATCCTCAAGCATGACACTTCACTATGCTTGTCTACCTCATTTGATCGCTATGTTTGACTATTATGTTTGATATTGGCTTCTCCGAGCTTCTCTTGTTTGGCGTCATCGCCTTGATTGTTCTGGGTCCAGAAAAGCTGCCACAGGCGGCACGTACCGCTGGGCAATGGTATGCCAAGCTGCGCCGCACAGTCACCACCTTGCAGTCTGAGATCGAAGCCGAGCTGGACTTGGCAGAAACGCGCAAGCAAATGCAAGACGAGTTGGCAAAAATTCGCCAAACCGAGGCAGATATGCAGCGTGAAATTGCGGCCATGCGCGGTAATATGCAAGCCTATGAACAAGCGCAGAATGCCACAATGAAAGGCGGTGATACGCCATCTGAGCCTTCTCATTCAGCAGGTACAGATGAAACACATCAATCTGATGCGTCGCCGACAGCACCGCACACGCCAGATTATGCTTATGGTCAGGCAGCGCAGCAAGCTGGCAGTCGTGATGAGCAGACACCAGTGGATGATACCAGTACTCGTGAGGCCACCGTTATTCAGCCGATATTGACCAAACCTTGGGAAAATATGTGGTTTCGACTGGGTGACTACGACCGAGCACGCCGCTTACCGCCGCCGCCTAGAGTGCCCAATTATCAGGCAGACACGCTGCTATATATCAATAACCCAACCGCCACACCTCAGCACAGTGCGCCCCAGCCCTCCTCCTCCCACACCTCAGAGGTCGAGTCATGAGTTTATTCAAACGACAAAAAAGTCGCCAAGAAAAAATCGCTGCCGCTGAGCCAAGCGAAGCCACCGAGGATGTACTTGATACACTGGCGGATATGCCCATTACCGAGCACTTGATTGAGCTGCGCACGCATTTGGTCAAAATCTGTGTGGTGGTGCTGGTGGTATTTTTGCTGTTGGTTGGCTTTGCCCGTGATTTATATGATTTGTTGTCTGATCCATTAGTGGCGCAGCTGCCTGCCAATGCCACCATGATCGCCACTGACATCACCTCCAACTTTATGGCACCCATTCGCTTAACGCTGTTTGTCGCAGCATTTGTCTCAATGCCATTTATTTTGTATCAGATCTGGTCTTTTGTGGCACCAGGGCTGTATAAAAAAGAGAAAAAGGTCGCCATACCTGTGTTGGTATCGTCCATCTTTTTGTTTTATACAGGGGTCGCGTTTTCTTATTTTATCGTGCTCAAAGGCGTACTGAAGTTTTTTATCATGTTCGCACCGCAAAACGTCATTCCCATGACCGATATTGACAGCTATCTGAGCTTTGCCATGAAATTGTTTATGGTCTTTGGCTTAACCTTTGAGATTCCTGTGGTCACCTTGCTGTTGATATTGGTCGGTATTGTCTCCATTGACAGTCTCAAGGACAAACGGCGCTATATCATCGTTGGCTGTTTTGCTATCGCTGCAGTGGTGACGCCGCCTGATGGCGTGTCTATGCTGATGCTAGCGATTCCGATGTGGCTACTGTTTGAGCTGGGCTTGCTGCTTGCAGGTGTATTGATCAAAGAGACACCCGATACAGCCCCTGCACGATCTGAATGATGCACGCACTGGTTCAGCCGAACACTTAAAGACGCCTGCGCACGCTGTTTAATATTGGCGTATAATCCGCATTGCCAATCACGCTTCTGTTATTGTTTCTACCGCTTTGTCCCTATTGCTCCTCAACCAGCCATTGTTTATGCAGTGGCTTTTTTGTCTCAGCCCCTTTTTTGTTGTTTAGGTAGCCCTTTATGTCTGCATCAATGCCCGCTTATATGAGCCACCCTACTGATGAGCAGCTCGCCGCGCTCAATATGGCGATGGACCACAAGTCGTTTAAGGTAGTGGCGTATGCGGGTGCAGGTAAAACCACGACGCTCAAATTGATCGGCGAGCGACTGCGCGGACGCGGATTGTATTTGGCGTTTAACAAAGCGATTGCTAACGATGCGCGTTCAAAGTTTCCGCCGCACGTGGATTGCCGTACCTTTCATTCATTAGCCTATCGTCACGTCGCGCGTGATATCACCGCCAAACTGTCACTGCCGCGCTTCTCTCCTAAGCGTCTGGGCGATGATTTGGGATTGCAGCCTGTACAAGTACGGCGGCAGATGGAAGGAGTCAATAAATACGTCACCCTGACGCCCGCTCGCCTAGCACGCTTTGTCAGCGATGCGATTGGTAATTTTTGTAGTACGCATGCCAGCTATCCCGCGCCGCGCCATTTACTGTTCCCCAGTTGGCTCGATGCGTCAGACGCGGAGCAACTACGCGAGATGCTCTACCCTGCTGTGGAGCAGCGCTGGCTACAGTCAATTGATGCGCGTCATCCTGCGGGCATTGGGCATGATATTTATCTCAAGCTGTGGGCGCTGTCCAAGCCGAGTATCCCTGCGGATTTTATCTTATTTGATGAAGCACAAGATGCTGATCCGTTGATGATGGGTATCTTGACCCAGCAGTCCAAACAGGTCATCTATGTGGGCGACGCGCATCAGCAGATTTACGAATGGCGCGGTGCGGTGAATGCGATGAAAAAACTACCGCTACCACAAACCTTATTGACACAGTCTTTTCGCTTTGGTGAACCGATTGCGGAGGTAGCCAATACCTTGCTAAAAGCCCTACAAGAAGACGTACCGCTAAAGGGCAATCCGAACAAACAGTCCTCTACCGACAAAGGCATGATGCACAGTAAAAAAGACGCCATTCTCTGCCGTACCAATGCCGCGGCGATGTCGCAATTACTCACAGGACTTAAGCACGGACACCGCGTGGCACTACAAGCCGATACCGACCGTATGCTCAAATTCTGTCAGGCAGCTGAGAACTTAAAAAATGGTAAATCGGCTTACGGGGTGCCTGAGCTGGCTTATTTCTACAATTGGAGTGATGTGCAAGAGTACGCTGAAACCAATGAAGGCAGTGATCTCAAGACACTGGTCAAACTGGTCGATGATCACGGGACTAATGTACTCAGCCAAGCGGTCAATAGTCTCACCAGTATCGACAATGCGGACTATGTCATCTCGACCGCGCATAAAGCCAAAGGGCTTGAATGGGGCAAAGTGCAACTAGATGATGACTTTTACTACGATGTGACCACCAATGCAGTCAAGATAAGCCCTGAAGAGCTGCGTTTGCTTTATGTTGCTTGCACGCGCGCACAGAGCAACTTAGATATACATAATATTCAAGACTTGATATCGGGGTTACAGACGGGGAAAAAGGTTATTTTTGGGTCTTAACTGTGACGCGTATTAGGATAAATTTTTACTCAAAACTCAATCGCAAATACGCATATATATATTTTTAACAGCATGCCCAAGCAATAGCCATCTGATCATGATGCGTTTTGCATTGAGTGATATGTGCGCAACCGCTATCGCCAAACATAAAGTCTAAATTATCCTCAGAGTCAATTTGAAAAATGTAATCCATGCGCGTACCGCACTTTAGGCAATCGGGATATTCTATACCTTGTACCCATAGAGGCCAGCCCAACAACTTATCATTGGCTAAGACTTCTAAATCGCTATCATAAATAAGCTCACCTTGTTCTTCTGTGAGAACAATGCCTAAATCCTCATGCTCTACACCACTAGGATAATCTTCTTTTACTGTCCAGCCTGTAATGGTTTTTTGTGGCAGTTCATTGCTTACTTTAGACTCAATACTTTCTGATGAAAGAGTTTCATCAAAACCTAGCACCCTGACCAAGGTACTTTTGGCAAAAGGGAAATAAGCCTCACACTCTATATCGCATTCTTCAACCTCATTTGTACAGTAAAATACCTGAAGATAACCATTCCCGAAAGGGTTATTGGCTTCTGCTGGTAACTCCTTCGAGTCCAGCTGAAGGAAAAGCTGCATCGGTTGCGAACAATGGCCACAACACGGCCACATTTCAGATGCTAACAACCGCGGTGTTCCAGAAAATTTTGAATGTTTGCTATTGTCATAGCCTACCTTAACTATCGGATACCAAGCCCATTTCTTGTAAGGTTCAAGTATTTTTTTAATATCATCTATGTTCTTATTCATAGTAGTCTCGTCTAGCCCTTTGGCTGTTTATTGCCTAGCATTATTTAGGTTAATAAATTTATCGTTTTACTTAATTTTTGTTTGTTTTTATAGTATAAAAACAAGGTGGTTATGATAATACCGCAGATGTAAATAATACCCTGTTAATACGTAGTAATTGACGCCACTTTACAAAATCAAATACAGATACGGTATTATACCTCTCTCTTATTTTACTTATAAAAGCCATGTCCTTTTCAAATAAATTCTTCGACCATCCCGTCCGCCTCCTCGCACCCATGGAAGGCCTGACCGATCCATTGATGCGCCAAATCTTAACGCAGATTGCCTCAGATTTGGGTCGTCCCTATGATTGGTCAGTGAGCGAGTTTATTCGTATCACCCAGCATGTCTTGCCCGCGCACGTCTTTTATAAATACGTGCCCGAGCTGCATCACGATGCCAAGACCGCCTCTGGCACGCCCATTCATGTGCAGCTGCTCGGCAGTGACGCGCAGCTGATGGCAGAAAATGCCGTTTATGCTTGCGAGCTTGGCGCGCCTGCGATTGATATCAACTTTGGTTGCCCTGCCAAGACGGTGAATAGCCATCGCGGCGGCTCAGTGCTGCTTGATGAGCCCGAAACCATGTATCAGATTATCAGCGCGGTACGTCAGGCTGTGCCCGCACATATCTCAGTATCAGCCAAGATTCGCTTGGGCTATACCGACACCTCGCGGATGGGTGATATTCGCGGCGCGATTGCTGCCAGCGGCGCGGACTGGCTGACCATTCACGCCCGCACCAAAACCCAAGGCTATAAGCCACCTGCTTATTGGGATAAAATCCAAAGCTTTAATGCGCTCAATATTCCTGTGATTGCCAATGGCGAGATATGGAGTGCAGCGCAAGCAAAGGATTGTATGACTCAGGCAGGCACTCAGCACTTAATGCTTGGGCGCGGTGCCGTCACGCGTCCTGATTTGGTCGCGCAGGTCGATAGCTACACTAAAAGCCCTGCGGATAGTTTAGAAGAGACAACAACTTTGCTATGGCAAGATTTAATTGAACATCAAATTGCATTTTTGCAGGGTGAAGCCAAGAACGATGTGGTCTTGGTCGGGCGTTATAAGCAGTGGCTGGGCATGCTCAGTAAGGGCTATATGGAGGCGCAGCAGTTGTGGGAGCAAGTCAAACGCGAAAAAAATAAGGCGGCCATCATAGCCGCCTTACAATCAGATATTGCTACCACTGAGGTTTAACTCACCAGTGTCGTGATCAGCTGCTGACGCGAATCGCCGAATAAAACAGCATGAGCGAGCACGCCATTGATAGCAGCCACAGTACTGAGCGAAAGGTAGCCAAATTGGCAACATAAGCGGCGCAGTAACCGATACGGATAATCACGTATAGCCACGCTATTTTATTGATACTGGTTTGCGGGACAAAAAACAGCATCGCAACCAATACCGCGACTAAAAACACTGGCAAGGTTTCATAGCTGTTTTTTTGCGCGGCATTGGCACGCGCCGCCATACCCGTGGTATTCTGCAAAAAATCACGCGGATGCGCATTGTCCGACAGACCAAAACCGCCTGCCACTTTTGCCAATATCGCCATGGCTAACGGCAGTAAGCTGGCAACCACCATTGCCCAAATGGCGGTGGCTGCAGTGTCATTTATGAGCCCAAACAGTGCATTCATAAGTCAAAAAATCCTTAAGCGGCGATGATTTTAAAATCATGGGTCACGTTAACGCCGCCCTGCACCAACATACGGCTGGCTGAGCAGTATTTTTCTGCCGACAGCTTGATCGCCTTTTCCACTTGCTTATCTTTGATGTCAGTACCGGTCACTATAAAATGCATGTGAATGTCTGTGTAGACTGCTGGTACGGTGTCCGCACGCTGAGCCGTCAGTTCACAGCGTACATCAGTCACGTCTTGACGCGACTTTTGCAAAATAGACACCACGTCATAGCTGGCACAGCCACCCAGACCCAATAAGATCAGCTCCATTGGGCTTGAGCCTTTTTCTTTATCTGCATCAATCTGCACTTCATGCCCTGATGGCGCGACGCCCAAAAAGGCTTTGTTATCCTGCCAAGTGACGCTTGCTTTTGATTCTGCCATGGGGGTTGTCCTTATTGTCGTAGAGTAATGAACCGCTCAAATGGGTTCGCATATTATAGCGCTAGTGTAACATAAGCCAAAATACGCGTTTATAGAGCGATTGTCATCGTTTCAGCAACCCCATCCGCTTGTATATCAGCCATACCACGCCTTTTTATCTCAAATAGCGCGAGACAGTACCTACAATACAACCACGCTGCATCAGACAAAATGTTGATTTTTATCATTTAAAGCCGTGAAACATTTTATAGCAAAATATTGTTACACATTTAGGTAGATTCTTGGTTTAATAACGGTAATAAAACTTATTTTTTGAGCATACAGATGCCAATCACCCAATAATAATTATGATTGTCGTGTTTTTATGCTAGGCGGATGAGTTATTTTTTCATATTTTTAAAGGTTTAATCATGATAGATGCAGACGGCTTTCGCGCCAATGTCGGCATCATCTTGGCAAATACACAAGGGCAAGTTCTGTGGGCAAAACGTGTTGGTCACAACGCTTGGCAGTTCCCTCAAGGCGGTATCGACCGCGGGGAGACGCCGATGGATGCGATGTATCGCGAACTTTGGGAAGAGGTCGGGTTATATCCGCGTCATGTCGATTTGTTGGCAGTGACCCAAGATTGGCTACGTTATCGCTTGCCAAAACGTTATGTTCGTCATGGACAACACCCTTTATGTATTGGGCAAAAACAAAAATGGTTTTTGCTGCGCTTAGATGAGTCGAACACTCAACATATCCGCTTTGATGCGGGTAAACCTGAATTTGATCACTGGCAGTGGGTCAGTTACTGGTATCCACTGGGTCAAGTGATACATTTTAAACGCGGGGTATATCGCCGCGCCTTGCAAGAGTTGGCACGTGAGCTACCACTCAAACCTGAGCTGATCCTCCCTGAACAAAACAATCACTTATCTCCCTAACCTGTCTTTTACAATGTCTGCCCTGTTATTTGAATTTATCAGATAAGAGGGCAGACATTTTTTATGAGCGCTGATACAAGCGAATGCTCAAACACCTTTGGTCTCACGGCCAATCAAACACGCGCGCACGCTACTATCGGTCTGGTTAATGCCATCATTGAATGGACGCTGCAACGTTAAAATGCTTTGGGTACGCGTGCCATAAGTAGGTTTGCCGGTGTCAGTATTGCCAAAAGTCACAGGCTCAATATAAATAGAGGATAGGGTTTGCTCAAGCGCAGTGCTCATACCCGTGTCTGGCAGCTGATCTGCTGGTGCTTTGGTATGATCTGACAATACATTAAATGCCGCCGCTTGCCAGTAGGCAGACGTACTGTCTTCGGCGATCAATGGCAGCACTTCTTGACGCAGCCGCGCACGCAAGCGCTCGGTCTTAAACCAGCTATCCTCTGGCTGACCGTTGGAAATCACATGCAATCCTGCAAAGAGCGGCGTGGGGGCATGACCGCGATTATTGACAATGACCGCTTGCGCCGCATCACCAATAATCAGGTTAAAACCTGCGTAATGACGCAGCTCAATCTGTCGTGCAAAGTCCATCGGGCTGAGCGCACTGGTCAAAAAATGGGTGACCAATTCACCGCGTGAGCGCTCATTAGCGCTCGCCTGCACACCATCACGAAAGTTAAGCACCGCCGCCCAGCGACCATTTTGCTGATAAATAGGGCTATCCTTATCTGCTGTATCTGGTTGCGGTTGCTGATAAATGCCCAACCATGTGCCGCCGCTTTGACGATCACGCCCTGCATAAACGGGCTGGTCAGACCATTGATGCAGCGGCTCCGTCGGACGCTGCAAAAACTCATCGCGATTGGATAAGAGCACTAATGGCAGCTCATCAAACAACTGCCAAGCAATGGCGACAATACACATAGTCTTCCTTTTATATTTATCATCTGATCATCGATACACCAAAATAAAAAATATCGTATAAAACCTAATTTATCGATTACCACTTAACATTTTATTGGCAGGATAACTGATTTGCGACGTTGAGCGTATCACCTGTGACTGATTACTGGGCAAGTTAAACTCCCACGCTACCATGCCTTGATTGTCATTCCAATTGCGCTCCGTAACAGGCGGCGTGTGCGTGACGGCAACTTTAAGACCATCATCACGGCTAATCGGCTCGCTACCCAATACTTGCAAACGTACCGCACGGTTATACTGGTTGGTAAATTGATAGGCTTGGGTCGTTGTTAAGGTTTGGGTGCGGTTGAGCACGCCTTTTTCACCTTGCTTGTCTTCATTAATCAGTTCTTTGACCATCATGCTCGGGGCACGACCAAAACCAATCCCTTGCTCTTTTAGCATCTGGTAATTGTAGCGCGATTGTCCGACATAGTTGTCATCACGGTACAGCTGTAAGGAGCCATCTACCCAATCTGGGGTCAGAAATGGTGCTGACGCATACCAATAGGCTGCTGTCTCGACGCTTGGGGTACTGCGTACCCACAACTTACTGCTGCCGGACTGCTGGCCTATGACGGTACGTACCCGCCTGCCATCACTAGGAATGGTCACCAGCTGCGGTAAGCGATATTCAATAATGCCGTTTTTATTTTGGCTACTGACGGTAAAGTTCGGTAGCGGTGCCATATTTGCTGATCTATAATCGTCGCTATAGCCCTCTCTGGCGGACACAACAACAGGTATGCTCTCTTCCATAGGGGGCACACTGACCACATTTTTATTCTCCTCATAGAGTGATAGGCGCGGCACATAAGGCAGTCGCCCTGTCGCACTTTGGTTAGGATTGGCCGTGCTGAGGGTCACAGGGACATTGGTCCAGTTTTCACCTGTTTGTTGGGCGATGATTGCAGAGGCGGTGATATTTAGCTGATCGCTGTTGGTGTTGAGGCGCGCCTGATAGGTGGGCTCCCAGCCGGCACCACTCACTTGATAATGCAGTTTGAGCGTACTTGGTGAGCGACTGGCAGTGCGTACACTCACTTGGGTCACGTTCTTAGCCAACGACGTTGCGCTACCTGCCATCAACTGATTCAGAGCGTCTTGGGCGCTTGCCTGCCGCCGCTCCATCTCAACAATACTTTGGTTAATACGTGTCGCCTGCGCTTCTATATCGCGTGCATTGCTGGCAATCGTACTCGCCGTGTTGACTTGCGTGGCTTTGGTCAAGTTTTGCAAGTAGGCTTTTGCGAGACGCGCCGCTTCTAGCTCTGCATTAATACTCGCCAAGGTTGCTTGCTGCGTTTGTACCTTGGCATCACCTTGATATTGACACTGGGCGGCTTGCTCTCCGGTTAACTCTTCAATACTGATTTCACCAATATTGACATTCCCCGCCACCTGTACGCTGAGACTGTCTTTATCCATCTGAGGCGAAAGACACGAAAATATCACGGTTTGCTCACCGCTACCAGTAATGGGCAGTGCTCGTGTGACGCTTGCTAGCCCTTGATAAACGGTCACTTGCTCGATACTGCTGGTCGCCGCTTGGGCGACGGGTAACCCTAATACCGCGCTGCCACCAAGTACAATCGGCAAAACCATAAAGCGCGCTCGTTTCGGGCGCGCCGATGATGTGTGTGCAGGAGTCGTTAAGTCAGACCACTGGGTTGGATGTGCGTTCATATCTCTGTCCTTAAATAAAATAGATTATGGCATCAGTGCCCTCTACTTTGAGATGGATACACGAGGTCATGATGGCTGATGATAGGTATTTTTATGGTGTTATTATCGATGTGATGACTGATCTAAAAACTATAGTTTACTATTATTACCTATCAATACCACCTTTATCGTGCCAAAAAGCGTTTCTACTATCACGCCCAGCACCGACACTGACGCCATTTTATTTGTCATCTCTTGTACTTACCGACATCAAGACAGCATCTAAGACAGCGACGTTCATTGACTCATGCCCAGTGAGTGGCGTGACAGCAATTATGTATGCCCAGTGAGCGAAATTTGCTATGATAGGCGGCACTTTATTATCACTATTATGACGCCTTTATGATGATTCATCCTCAGTATGATCCTGTTGCCTTAGCACTTGGGCCTGTCGAAGTCCATTGGTATGGATTGATGTATTTGCTGGCATTTGCTGCCGCTTACGGGTTGGCATGGTATCGCAGCACCAAGCGCGATGCGTGGTCTGCCGATATGGTCTCAGACTTGGTGTTTTATGGGGCGCTTGGGGTCATTCTTGGCGGCCGTGTTGGTTATGTGCTGTTTTATCAATTTGGTGCGCTGCTACAAAATCCTGCTTACTTATTTAAAGTGTGGGAAGGCGGGATGTCTTTTCATGGCGGCTTTATTGGCGTTGTTCTGGGCATGTGGTTTTTTGCACGTAAATACAAAAAAACCCCCTTTCAAGTGCTCGATTTTATCGCCCCTTGCGTGCCAACGGGCTTATTGTTCGGGCGCTTGGGCAACTATATCAACGGCGAGCTATGGGGCCGCGTCTCTGATGGTGGCTACAACTGGCTGACCTATTTCCCGCAAGCGGCGGGCTTTGATATGCAGCTGCTACAAAACAACCCTGAACTGCAAAGTTTGATGACCGAAGTCAATGGCCAGTATTTACTGCCGCGCCATCCGTCACAGTTGTACGAAGCCTTTGCTGAAGGGCTGTTGCTGTTTGTTGTACTGTGGTGGTTTTCCAGCAAGCCGCGCCCCCGTATGGCGGTGTCAGCACTATTCTTACTCGGTTATGGTTTGAGCCGCTTTATCATTGAGTTTTTCCGTCAGCCTGACGCGGATCAAGGCTTTATCTTGTTTGGCTGGATGACCAAAGGCCAGATATTAACCGCGCCGATGATCATCCTTGGCATCATCATGCTGGTATATGCCTATAAACGCGGTATTTATGACTGGGGCAAGCAATCAGCATATTAAGGCTGCCGTTTAGTCGCAGCGAGTGATCATTTTTAGTAGATATCAAGATTATAGAAACAAGTTATACAAACAACGAGCAGTGTTATGAGTCATAGTTACCCAACGTCAAACAACGAACAAGCCTATTTGGATTTGCTACAACACGTGCTCAGTCACGGCAGCGAAAAAGGCGACCGTACTGGTACAGGCACGCTAAGCCATTTTGGCGCGCAGCTGCGTTTTGACTTAGCGGAAGGTTTTCCGCTACTGACCACCAAAAAGGTACATTTTAAGTCCATCGTTTATGAACTGCTTTGGTTTTTGAGCGGCAGCACCCATGTGGACTATTTGCAGAAAAATGGGGTACGGATTTGGAACGAATGGGCGACCGCCGCGCAAACGGCACGTTTTGATCGTGCTGAAGGTGATTTGGGCCCCATCTATGGTCATCAGTGGCGCAACTATGGCGCAAGTCAAGATGATGATGGCCGCTATCTTGAAGATGGGGTCGATCAGATCAGTGAAGTGGTCGCACAAATCAAGACCAATCCCAACTCGCGCCGCCTGATCGTGTCAGGTTGGAATCCACGCGAGGCCAATCAAGTGGCACTACCGCCTTGCCACACGCTATTTCAATTTTTTGTAGCAGATGGCAAGCTCTCTTGCCAGCTCTATCAGCGCTCAGCTGATTTATTCTTGGGCGTGCCATTTAATATCGCCAGCTACGCGCTGCTGACCCATATGGTGGCGCAGGTGTGTGACCTTGAGGTGGGCGAATTTGTGTGGACGGGCGGCGATTGCCACATTTATCAAAACCACCGCGAGCAGGTTGAGCTGCAACTCGTCCGAACCCCGCTTGCGCTGCCCAGTTTGTCACTCAATCCTGACGTGCACGATATTTTTGCCTTTACCTATGATGATATTGTGGTCAATAATTATGAGTCACATGCTGCCATCAAGGCTCAAGTAGCGGTATAGCTGCTACACATTAAAAAATTAATAAATAAGGATATGTTATGAGTTATGCCAGTACCCAAGTTGCCCAAATCGCCGCCATCAGTCGCAATCGCTGTATCGGAAAAGACAATGCGCTACCGTGGCATATCTCAGCAGATCTGCAGCATTTTAAAAAGCTGACCACTCGCGATCCAAAAACCAACCCGAGCGACAACAACTCAGAAACTGCGCCACAAGGCATCGTCATTATGGGCCGCAAAACATTTGAGTCTATGGGCAGCAAGCCACTACCAAAGCGGGTCAGCTTTATCATCACTACCCAGTTGGACTACGCCGAAAAGCATGGCCTAACAGCACATGATAACGCGCACGTGGTTCATAATTTGGATGATGCACTCACTCATGCCGCTAGCCTAGCCCATGGCCTACATCTGGATACGGTGTGGGTCATTGGTGGTGAAAAAGTCTTTAGCGACGCGCTGATGTATACCGACCGTATTGAACTGACTCATGTAGACACGGACATTACCGACGGCGAGGCATTTTATCCTGAACTGCCAGCGAGCTTTGAAGTCGCTGAAGCATCTGACACCATGCATAATGATAAGAGCAATTTGGATTTTCGCTTTGTGAGCTATCGTAAAAAAAGCCACTAGATTTGCGCTAAACCAATCTAGGGCGTGTTCCTATTTTAAAAATGGTGATAAACGTTTAAATTAGGCACACGCGCTAGCGGCCTGTTCGATCGTAAGCGTTACTTATTCATGTAATACCTTATAAATGGTCTTCGCCAGTACAGGGCCGATGCCTTGTACACCTGCCAGCTCTTGCTGAGATGCACCCAGCAACTGCTGTAAGCCGCCAAAGTGATTAAGCAAGTCACGGCGGCGCTTTTCACCCAGCCCTGGAATCACCTCTAAGATCGAAGACGAGCGGCGTTTATCACGTTTTTTGCGATGCGCGGTGATGGCAAAGCGGTGCGCCTCATCACGAACATGCATCAACAGATGCAGCGCTTTGCTGTCCATTGGCAAATCAAGCGGTGGATGATCCAAAAAGTGCAGCACCTCAAGCCCTGCCTTACGGTTCTCCCCTTTTGCCACACCGATCAGTAAGGTATCACCTAAGATACCCAGCTCGGTCAGCACCTCTTCAGCCATATGCAGCTGACCTTTGCCGCCATCAATCAATAACAAATCAGGTAGCGGTTGTTTTTTATAACGGCGCGTTAGGGCTTGCTTCATCGCCGCATAATCATCACCGCCTTGGATATCATGAATGGCATATTGCCGATAGTCACGGCGGCGCGCGCCGCCTTGATCAAAGACCACACAACTGGCAATCGTTGCCTCACCCATGGTATGCGAGATATCAAAGCATTCGATACGGTCAATGACGCGGCTACTCACCTCAGCCAGTACCGATTTGAGCGCGGCAAAGCGGGCATGCAGCTCCAAATAATCACCGAGTTTGGTTTTAAGCGCATTCTTGGCATTCAAGGTCGCCAAATCCAACCACTCAGCGCGTTGCTCACGGACACTGGTTTTGATGGTCACTTTGCTGCCAAAGTGCGTGGCCAAGGCCTCACTTATGGCGGCCTGATCAGGCAGCTCGTGACTTAATATGATTTCGGCAGGCAGATCATCGGTCACCTGAAAGTAAAACGAGGTGATAAACGCTGATAAGTTATTTTCAATAGGCTCGCTACTGTCGATATCAGGAAAATAGTTCTTACCGCCCAATACACGCCCGCCACGCACCGTCAGCACATTGACTGCGCTCATTCCAGCCTGACTGGCAATAGCGATGACATCAGCCTCCCCTTGTACGGTGTAAACAGCTTGCCGCGCCTGTACTTCACGCAACATTGACAGCTGATCACGGTATAACACGGCCTTTTCAAAATCCAAGGCTTCCGCCGCGCTTTCCATTTTTTCAATCAACGCGCTATGAATGTCGCCAGAATCTCCTTTCAAAAAGCGAATGGTGTTGTTTACATCTTCCGCGTACTCCTCAGGGGTCACCAGCCCAACACAAGGCGCACGGCAACGCTTGATTTGGTACTCCAAGCAGGGGCGCTGACGCTGGCGAAAAAAGGTATTGCTACATTGACGCATCTGAAACATCTTTTGCATCAAAATTAGCGTTTCTTTTGCCGCATGTGCAGAAGGAAATGGCCCAAAGAAACGACCCTTTTGATGGTTGCCTTTACCGCGCCCGTAAGCCAGCCGCGGATAAGGTTTATCCGCTGAAATAAAGACATACAGATACGACTTATCATCGCGCAGCAGCACGTTATACGGCGGACGATGTTCTTTGATCAGGTTTTGCTCAAGCAGCAGCGCCTCGGTTTCGCTACGGGTAATGATGGTTTCAATATCGTGAATACGTGCCACCAGCGCCCGTGTTTTTGGGTGATCAATGGTTTTGGCAAAGTAGCTGTTCACACGACTTTTGAGCGATTTGGCTTTGCCGACATACAGGATATCGTCATTTTTGCCCAGCATCTTATACACCCCAGGCAAATTGGGCAGGCGCTTAATCAAATGTTTGAGGCGCGCTTGCTTATCATCGACAGCGCTTGGTGCTGAGACGTTGGTCATAAAACAGTGCTCATAAAAAGGATGGATTATCTGCTATTTATGGGGGACAGTAGCGGTTTTGCAAGCCATCGACCGTGTGCCGACTGGCTAATGGCTCGAAATATCAGCATCAAAAAAGCCAGTACGAGACTGGCTTTTATTGACGGCTGAACGGTAGATTGAGTGTCTTAGATTAATGGCGGAAACTTGGTAACAACGCTTCAATACCAGGCAGCATACCGACCACCGCCATCACACCAGTCAACACCACAAACATGATACCCGGAATAATCCAGCGGCTCATTTTTGATAAGCTGGCGCTACGCTCTTTTGAGCCAATCAAGCCCAAATTGTCTAACAATAAGGTGAGTGACCAGCCAAATGCAGGATTAACCAGCGCTGAGGCGAATACCACAATCGCTGCAGACTGTGTGGTCTTGCCTTCACGCGTCATCTCCATACCTGCCTCAAGCAGCGGAATAAATACCCCTACAATCAGCGCAATACACAGTACTGGCTCCCAAATAGCCAAATCCATCGGATAACCCCAGACGCCAGCAACCACACAAAATAGTGCCGTTAGCAGCGCACCGGCAGGGATAGGACGCTTGGCAATCGCGGCAGGTACAATGTACGTTCCCCACGAGGACGCAAAGTTTGATCCACCCAGTACAGAACCTGCCACCTGACGAAACGAAGCGCTGACCATGGTGTCGTCAATGTCCATCAACACACGCTCAGTACGCTTGGGGTAGCTGATTTTTTGGAACACTTGATGACCCAAAAAGTCAGGCGACCACATCGCGACCGCTAAAATGGCAAATGGCAGCACAACGATAAAACTCTCAAGGGTTGGCATACCCAGCATCCAACCAGTATTCTCACCCCACCAATACATGGGACTCATATGCGGCAGGCCAGGCGCGGTCTTAAACGCAAATGGTGCACCCATCAAAAATGCTACCCCGCCGCCAAGTAAGCAGCTGAGCGGCACGGCAAGCCAGCGCTTTTGAAAATGTTCCAATAACGCATATAGCAAAATGGTGAGCAAAATCACTGTAAATGCAATGTGGGTCATGCCAATGCTCTCAGACCACGCAAACAGCTTTTTGACTTGCGAGGTGGTGCCGATAAAGCCCAAGTATAGCAATAGGCCGCCGCACACCCCTTTACTGGTGAGGTTGGCGAGCAAACTACCCCCTTTACTGATCGCCAGCATCAAACCAAAAGCACCAATGAGTAAGCCAAATGCCATCGGGTGACCACCAGCGGCCACCACAATTGGAATCAGCGGAATCAACGGGCCATGCGTACCTGCAAGGTTGGCCGTCGGTAGAAAAAAGCCTGAAAATAGTACAATAAAAAACGAGACGATCAACAGCTCATAGCGTACGTTTTCAAGCACAAACCCGTCGCCTAAACCAAGTGGGCCTGCAAAGGTCGCTGCAATGGCGCCCACCATGACCACCTTACCAATAGTCGCTGCCATAGCAGGGATAGCGTCTTCAAATTCAAAACGATAATCACGAAAAGGCAGGTTGGCACGCCAGCGTTTGGGCTGCATGATTTGTAGTTCATGGTTTAAATAATCATCACGACTAGCAAAACTGCTACTGGGCCGATGCAGATCTGCATAACTTCCTTTTTCATGCAATTGATTATCATTATTAGTAGATATATGTTGATCAGAGTTTACAGTAGAGTCGATATTCTGGCTCATCACTTCTCCTTGTGTTGGCTGAGATATGATGTCCTTCTTGAGTCATTACTGATATAGCTTCATCTATATCAACAATAAAATAACCGGACAAAAATTTGCGTTCATTGTATGCTATTATGCGCCTTAAATTAATATACAGAACGATATAACGAACATTTAGTAGCGTTATCTAAAGAATATTGTTCGTTGAAAGTTTCTCTTATGCTATAGGTACTGTTTTCGCTATGTCGTAGCGTTATTTGCCTCGTTACGCATTAAGACTGGTTGCCATTGCCGTTTTTAATTAAGATAGAAATCTTTTGAACACCTGATACCTAGGCATCATGGATGGCCGCTATATCATGGATTGGAAACGAAGGACAAAGGAAAACCAAATGAGTCTACTACCCAAAAACCTAGACGCTCTAAAGCGCAACGCCAAAAAAAATATCATGCCGCTGTTGACACCGCATTTACTTAAACTGCGTATCAATACTTATGCCCCTTATCTCGGTGCTGGCATTAAAATTGAGCACATTAATTTTGATCAAGGCTTGTGCGTGGTGAGCATGCCGCTAACCACACTGAACAAAAATATCGTGGGAACACAGTTTGGTGGTAGCTTGTATTCGATGACTGACCCGTTTTATATGCTGATGCTGATGCATCAACTGGGTAGCAGCTACGTGGTGTGGGACAAAAGCTCTCATATTGAGTTTGTCGCACCGGGACACAGCAAGGTGACCGCACGCATGAAGATATCCAGTAGTGAGGTGGCCACCATTCAAGAGTTGGCAAAAGATGGCGACGCGGTATTTCGTGAATACGTCACCGATATTGTCGATGAGCAGCAGAAAATCATCGCTACCGTGACCAAAATTCTTTACATTCGCCTGCGCAAATACAGCAACTCCAAAGATCAGAGCAATCGCTTAGAACCGTTAGGCAGCTGACGGCATCGTATCTGCGTACCATGGGCGGATTACCTTGTTTTTTATACAACCCATATATACAAAAACCCCAGTTCGGCATCAGCACAAACTGGGGTTTTGTCTTTTTTGGTACGCCCACTTATTTATAAATAAACCTATGAATAAGGGCTTGTATCTACTACCGCCAGTTGACCTATTGACGTCATCGCCGATAGATCAAAGCAGTTAAGCTTGAGCTTAGATACCAGGTGCAGTTTCAACCGCATCAGGTACACCAGCGTCAGTTTTTTTCTGCGCGGTAGGACGAGCACCAAGCTTTTCGCGGATACGTGCTGATTTGCCAGAACGCTCGCGTAAGTAGTACAGTTTTGCACGGCGAACAGCACCGCGGCGTTTCACTTCAATGCTATCGATCAATGGTGAATGCAATTGGAATGCACGCTCAACACCGATACCGCTTGAAATTTTGCGAACGGTAAACGCAGAGTTTAGACCGCGGTTACGCTTAGCAATAACAACGCCTTCAAAAGCCTGTAGACGCTCACGCTCACCTTCGCGGACTTTTACTTGAACCACAACCGTGTCGCCAGGGGCGAAACTTGGGTGCTCACGCAATTGAGCGTTTTCAATGACCTGAACCAATGGATGCTTGTTGCTCATGAGAGTTATCTCCTCACATTAGATGATAGAGGCTTCACGCGTATCACCTATTTGTAATAAATAATCACGACTCGTTAATATCAAGACGTGACATAAATGGGGGTGGCAAACGGCCATAATAAGATGACCTGTTTTGTATTGCTCAAAATTTATCAGTTCACTGTTTATCTGTTAGTTTGCAGCAGTTTGAACACTCATGACTGCTTTTTTGCCAATGCTTTGAGCCATTTGGCTTGTTGCGCGTTTGGCGTAAACGCTTGCCACAAGTCAGGACGCCGTGCTTTGGTGCGCGATACTTGCTGCAAAAAGCGCCACTTGGCGATATTGGCATGATGACCTGAGAGTAATACCTCGGGTACTGCCATATCCGCAAAGTGATGCGGCTTAGTATAGTGCGGACAGTCCAGCAAGCCATCGACAAACGAGTCTTGCTCAGCGGATTGGTCATCACCCATGACATCAGGTAGACGCCGTATCACGCTATCCATCATCACCATTGCAGGCAGCTCACCACCCGTCAACACATAATCTCCAAGGGAGATTTCGATATCGACATACTGGGTCAGTAGACGCTCATCAATACCCTCATAACGACCGCACAAAATAATCATACCGTCGTACTTGGCCATATCGACCACGCTTGCCTCGCTCAGCGTTTTGCCTTGCGGTGACATATAGACTACTGGGCAGTGCGCAGCAACCATACGGCATCCATGCGCTAGCGCACGAGTACGCGCTTGTTCTAGCGCTTGTGACAGCGGTCCAGCCATCATCACCATACCAGGACCACCACCATAAGGACGTTCATCAATGCGGCGGTAGTTGTCAGTGGTATAGTCACGAGGGTTGATGCAGTCAATCGTAACTTGCTGCTGAGAAACCGCTCGCGCCGTGATACCAAAATCACGAATCGCGGTGAACATCTCAGGAAAGATACTAATTACGGCAAAATACATCAGACCTCTGTTGCTGCGTGAACAAACCACCGTAGTAGCAATGCGTAATTGCGCCAGTTAAGCTTGCATCATTCATCAAAACAAGGCGTCGCGCCGTGATTTGCTTGTTGATACGTATTGGCTGATCGGCAATCACAACTGTGAGTAACTATTTAATAGTCACTAGGCCATGCCACATAAACCATTTTGCCAGCCTTATCGACCTGCATGACGGTTTGCTTGTGCCACGGAATCAAACGCTCTTCATCATCCAAGCTGCCTGAAGTGGCTGCCACACATATGATATCGTGTGCGCCCGTTTCAAACATTTCAGTAATGTCACCTAAGTATTCGTGCTGTTCATTGACCACCTGCATACCGACCAAATCTGACCAGTAATACTCGTCTTCAGCAGTCTCAGGCAATACCTCTTGTGCCACCAAAATGGCCACACCGTTCATCGTTTCAGCAACATTACGGTCTGGTACTTGCTCAAACTGAGCCACAAGTCCAGAACCTTGACGACGCCAAGCCGTTACCGTTAACGGTTTGATACCCACAGCGGTTTTGATCCACCATGGCTGCATGTCAAATATTGCCTCACGCTCATCGGTATCGCTAAACACCCAAAGCCAGCCTTTAATGCCGTAAGGCTTTTTGAGCTGACCGATTTTCATCAGGGTATCGGCGTTGGGTTTTGATGACATAAGGGCTAACCTAGTAGTAATTAAAACAGCGATTGTCAACAACCAATCAAACTAAAGATTATAAACAGTGAATCGCGTAGCCTGGTCAAACCAGTTACGCTATATGTTTTTAGCTGACTGATGATTGTATGAGTACAACATCAGTACACATTACGCGGTAGCGTCAGTGCTCTCTGCAGCTTTTTTGTAAGACTTTGCTAATGAAGCAACGCGGTCTGAAGGTTGTGCACCTTTAGCGACCCACGCGTTGTACGCGTCCATGTCTAGGCGTACAGCTTCTTCTGACTCTTTAGCGAGCGGGTTAAAAAAGCCAATATTTTCGATGTAGCGACCGTCACGCGCGCGGCGTTGATCAGCAACGACTACTTGATAAAATGGGCGTTTTTTGGCACCGCCCCGTGCTAAACGAATAACAACCATGTGAATTCTCTCTTTCGCAGGTATACCAAAAAGGGCATAATTATACCATACTATTATTTTGTTGAAAACAGAAACTGTGTTTATTTAATTCATTTTAGAACAATGATTTAAATGCCACTATCGATTTGGCTTCTTACTTTTTTTTGACCACAATTTGACCACAACCAATGGGTACATTCAAGAACGCCCATAGCGTATGTTTCATGATTGCACTATACTTTGTACTCTATTTATCGGAGTAGTCGCCACTCATGCTTCCCCCATCCTCTCGTCCTCGCCGCCGTGGCTGGTTGGCACGCTCGTACTCTAGCAGCTGGCTGACCACACTGATGGTGACCTTTATTGTGGTCATTAGTGTTGGTTTGTCGATTTGGTTGTTCTGGCGCAGTTTGTATTTGCCTGAGCTCAAAACCCATGCGCGTTATCTGACCAGTGAGCTGCATTTGATCAGTAGCGTCAAAAAAGACTGGCGTGACAATCAAGCCATGCGTCAATGGGTCTACGAGCATTCACATGTGGTTGTGGTGGACAACCCGCGCGACTTCCCTGATGTTGAGGACAAACTATTTGTGGGGCTGTTTACCAATGTATTGCAGCACGAGATTAGCGCGCAGCTCGGCCGCCCAGTTCAGGTCTATTTTAAGTTCAAACCCACACCTCAGCTGTGGGTGCAAGACAGCGCGGATAAAAGCTTTTGGATACGTGAGCCTGTGATCTACTACTCACAGTACAGCCCTGCATTGCTATTGATGTTTTTGCTGGGCTTACCTATTTTGACTTTGCTCACCATCATCATGCTGGCACGGCAACTCAACCGTCCGTTACGTCATTTGCAGCGCGCCGCGACCAACTATATTCGTCTTGGTCATGCGACAACGCTGCCTACAGGAACAGGGCCAACTGAGATCAGGCAGGTCAATACCGCCTTTAACCGTCTTTTTACCACGCTTAACCAAGCACAAAAAGAGCGTACCATCATGCTTGCTGGTATTTCACACGATTTGCGCACCCCACTAACCCGCATGCGCTTGACTGCTGAGATGCTCCCTGATGACTTTTTTCGAGAAGGGCTTATTTACGATATTGAGGATATGGATGCGATTTTGGAGCAGTTCATCTCTTTTATGAAAGATGGCTCTGATGAACCCGTTCATTTGACCAACCTTGATACTATTTTTAATGAAATTATGGTGCAGTTTGCACCGATGGAATTTATTTATCAGTCAGAATGCCACAAAGCCGTACCAGTGCGGCCATTGTCTATCAAGCGCCTGATCATCAATTTGGTTAACAACGCCAATCGCTATGGCAAGCCGCCCATTTATTTGTCCGCGACCATCGTACCCACTTTTATTGACACGGTAGACACCGATGACGATGAAGTGATCAGCGAAAATACGGTCAATCAAGAAGCACAGGAGCAACTGATGATTTGCGTGCGCGATTGCGGTAGTGGTGTGGCTGAAGATCAGCTTGAGCGCATCATGCAGCCATTTGAGCGTGGTGAAACGGCTCGTACGACCCAAGGCAGCGGCCTTGGTTTGGCCATTGTCAATCGCATTGCAGGGTTACATCATGGCACGGTTGAGGCCATCAATCATCCTGATGGTGGTTTGCAGGTCTGTATCAGAATACCACTCATTTCCAAAATCGCTGGTGAGCAGCCAAAAGAACTTCCCGCAGAATAATTTTATAGGTTTCAACACATACCAACAAAAAAGCCACTAATCATATAGTGGCTTTTTTGTTGGTCATCGCTTGACAACTTTCATGATGCATTCAGTCTTTACTGCCGATCAGTGGTGGAATGTGCACTGCACTATTCGTAAATTCAATGGGCTGCGTCAGCTCAGCCTCGGCCGCTTGTAAACTCTGCGTTGCTGTTGGTTGCTTGAGAAACAGATAATAGCCAAGCGTAATGGCATTTAATACAACCAACCCTCCAAACAAGTAAGGCATGTGTTGCTCTCCTATCGTGTTAAATAATAATGGTAGGTATCATGGACAGCCTAATCATGCCACCTACTTGGTATCGTCCAGTCAACTATAAGTCTCAAACATCAAAAGTACGATCGCTTTGCTCTTGCGTGATGTCGTCAGCAGCGATGGTTTGTGCCAGCGGCTTAACAGGCCATGTCATGATAAATCGAGCGCCGCCCAGCTCAGGGCTTTCATCCACTTTCATGCCGCCATTAAACCAAAAAGCGATACGTGAAACAATCGATAAACCAAGCCCATAGCCACCTGAGGCGCGGGTGCGACTGTCATCAAGACGTGAGAAAGGAATAAATACCTTTTCACGATCTTCCTCTGGAATACCATGCCCATCATCCTCAACAGTCACAAAGGCATTGCCCTTTCTAACACCACCACTGATCACAATGGTCGTTTCAGCATAACGCAGAGCATTACCCGCTAAGTTTTGAATCACACGGTGCAGATAGCGTCTATCAGCAACCGCCGTGACCTTAGGTCCAGGCGGGTTGGCAACGATTTTAATCGGCTTGCCAAGGGCATTGGTTTCGCGTTCAATTTGCTCGATCAACTCTTTGAGATTGACTGGCTCTAAATCAAGCTTCGGTGACCCTTCCTCCAGCTTGGCATAGGTTAAAATCTCATCAATCAAGCCATTAAGCGATTCGATATCTTCATCGATAAAGTCGCGCTGCATGTGCCGCGAGTCTTCATCATCGGTATCTGCCAGCATGTCTACGGCAAAGCGAATACGTGCCACGGGCGTTCGCAGTTCGTGAGAAACGGCGCGAGTGAGTTCGCGCTGCGATTCAATCAAGCGCTTAATATGCTCAGTCATTCCATTAAAAGTGGCCGACAATCTGGCAATTTCATCTTGACCAATCACCTGTACTTGAATGTCCAAATTGCCTTTACTGACTTCATTAACACCCACTTGGATCAACTGTAATTTGCGCTCCAGTGGAAAGATGAGCGCATAAACGCCCAAGCTGATCAAAAACATACTGATCAAAACCATGCTGATAATCAAGTTAAGCGGAAACCAATTAAAGAGCGGCACAGGCCCCATAAGCACGACCATATCATTAATTTCTGATGGCACAATAACGCGGATAGAAGAATTGGTTTGGCTGGAGCTGGTATCTTGAAACAAAATCACCACTTCATCGCGGCGTAGCCTTGCCAACTGATCATTATCCAGACTCAATGCGCTCACGGACGCCAACGATAGCGGAAAAGAAAACTTCTCTTCAAGTTCTGCAAGACGAGCACGCTTATCTGATAAGGTGGTATGGTACGACAAGTCATCAAGCAAAAACACTGCCATAGCGCGTACTTGCTGCTCATTGACTTGTGAGAGCCGCACGGTCAAAACGTTGCTGCCCTCTGGCAGACGATAATACACATCGGCATAACTGGGCTGGCTCACATAGCGTACTACTGCTTTACCATCCTCTAAGCGGCGCAGTTCACTAGAGCTAAAATCAATCTCGTCGGTGGGTACAATATGAAAGGTTGAGCCAAATAAACTGCTGGCATCAGACAACCAATATTCACGCTCGGTATCACTGGTTTGGTGCGTAATGCCCTCACCTACCAAGTAAAAGGCACCCGTCGCCATGTTCTCGCGATAAGATTGGACGCGCTCTTTATTGATGGTGCCCATCAGAAGCTGTGCGAATAAAGCCACACACAAGCAGACGATCAACAGACCGCCATAAATTCGAATAAAGATACTGTGCTTTAAAGATGAAACTAATGACATATTGTGTCGTTACCAATCTATTGAATAATCTCTGACCAAGCCAATTCGCGCTAACATATGAATACGGACAGGTACGATGATACTGCCACTTGGCTATGGCATACCCTACCTGTCCGAGATCCATCACTTAAAACCTACCCAGCTTTTTTGCGATATTCACTGTGATATTATTCAGTGACCATTGCTTTTGGGGTATCCATAAGCTTAATTAAAACACATAACGCCCATCATAAGTTTAAAAAAATTGTTTCTAGGCATGAAAAAACCAGCACAAGGCTGGTTTCTTATCATACATTGTCAATCAAGTCGTGGATAGCGCCTACACATGACTGACATACAAACGCGGCTTAGTTGCCTTCTTTAACAAACAAATAGCCTTTACTACGAACGGTTTTGATACGCTTTGGATTTTCTGGATCATCACCAATTTTTGGACGGATACGCGAAATACGCACGTCAATCGAACGATCTTGACCATCATACTCAATCCCGCGCAAACGCTCAAAAATATCTTCACGCGATAAAATACGGCCTGCATTTGATGCCAATAGCCACAATAGATCATATTCGGCACTGGTAAAGTCCACCAATTCGTCACCCAGATGAACTGAGCGGCCGCCATTATCAATGACCAGTTCGCCAAACTCAAGGCGCTGCGGTACATCTTCTGATGGCGCATTTTCAGAGCGGCGTAACAACGCACGGATGCGAGCGAGTAATACACGCGGCTGAGCAGGCTTCGCCACATAGTCATCCGCGCCCATTTCTAGACCAAGGACTTGATCCATATCTTCGGTACGCGCAGTCAGCATCAAAATCGGATTTTGATAATGTGGGCGCACTTCACGGCACACGGTCAAACCGTCACTACCAGGTAACATCACATCCAAAACAACCATATCTGGTTGCTCATTTACAATGCGGCGAATCGCACGATTACCATCGGTTTCGATGGCGACTTCCAAACCGTTTTTGACCAAGTAATCTTGGGTCAACATCGCCAAACGCTCGTCGTCCTCAACGATCAAAATTCGGGGGGTATTGTCTTCTTCAGTCGTTGTCATTTTTATATCCTCTAAATCGTAAAAGTCAGAACAGCGAAAGCAATAGTATCACTCACTCAAACCATGCATATGGCCATCAGTGCTGTCAACATAGCAGCACAGTATACTATCAAACGTATAACATCCCATACTATAGCTTATAGCCGTTAACAAAACCTATAAACAACTGCCATTCAATATTTAGTTTGCGTCCAATTTAGCCCGCAATTTAATAAAAAATAGCAGTCTGTTATGCATCACTCATATCACAATAACGCGCATTCACAAAAATGTGATTACTGTTAATATAACCAAATATTGCCTGAACTGCCAGCGATGATGATACCGCTATCCTCATAAAACCGTTATCTTTATTGGTCAGACAAAAACATCGTCTGGATAAAACCAATACTAGCGGAGCAGGCATAAAAAAACAGCCCTTAAAGGACTGTTTTTAGCTTATAACGATAGCGTCAAATCAGATAAGTCGTATTAGGCACGGTTTTTGTACTTACGGATGGCCTGCAACTGGCCTACCGACTCTGCTAATGAGGCCAATGCCGCATTCACCTGTACAGAATCCGTTTGATTGACCAATTCTTGCTCAGCTTTTTTACGCGCTTGGATAATTTTGCTTTCATCCAAGTTGTGTGCGCGTACCGCAGTATCAGCAAGCACAGTAACGATTTTAGGTTGTACTTCAAGTACACCACCTGAAACGTAAATGACTTCTTCTTGACCGTCAGCAGTTTGTACGCGCATGGCACCTGGCTTTAGCAATGTGATAAGCGGGGTGTGTCCTGATAGCACACCAACCTCGCCCTCGCTACCCGTAGCGACTAACATACTGACTTCACCTGAGTATAACTCTTCGCGGGCACTTACGACGCGACATTGAAACGTTGCCATCTTTCTCTCCTCACTATCAAAACTGCGATGCGTTACTTAGTGGCAAATAGATCGGCTATGATCTATCTGCCTTTTAGCAAATGCTAGCACAACTTAGGCTGCAGTAGATTTCATTTTTTCTGCTTTGGCAACGACTTCATCAATGCTACCAGCCATATAAAATGCTTGTTCTGGTAGGTCGTCGTATTCACCAGCGATAATGGCTTTAAAGCTTGTGATGGTATCACGTAGTGACACATATTTACCCGGCGCACCAGTAAAGACTTCAGCAACGTGGAAAGGCTGTGATAAGAAGCGCTGAATCTTACGCGCACGGTACACAACCAATTTGTCTTCTTCTGACAACTCATCCATACCCAAAATGGCGATGATGTCTTTTAGCTCTTTATAGCGCTGCAAGACTTCCTGAACACCGCGAGCCACGTTATAGTGCTCTTCACCAATCACTTGTGGATCAAGCTGACGTGAGGTTGAATCGAGGGGATCAACCGCAGGATAAATACCTTGTGATGCGATATCACGGCTTAGTACCACGGTAGCATCCAAGTGAGCAAACGTGGTTGCAGGTGATGGATCGGTCAAATCATCCGCAGGTACATATACGGCCTGAACGGAAGTGATAGAACCTGACTGCGTTGAGGTGATACGCTCTTGGAGCATACCCATCTCTTCAGCCAATGTTGGCTGATAACCAACCGCTGATGGCATACGGCCAAGCAGTGCTGATACTTCCGTACCTGCTAGCGTGTAGCGGTAGATGTTATCAACGAACAGTAGAACGTCACGACCTTTACCGGTTTCTGGATCTTTGGTATCACGGAAATATTCCGCCATGGTCAGACCAGTTAGTGCAACACGTAAACGGTTACCCGGTGGCTCATTCATCTGGCCATATACCATCGCAACTTTAGATTTGCTAAAGTCTTCGGTGTTGACAACGCCAGCTTCTTGCATTTCATGATAGAAGTCATTACCTTCACGAGTACGCTCACCAACACCAGCAAACACTGATAGACCTGAGTGTTTTAGAGCGATATTGTTGATCAGCTCCATCATGTTTACGGTTTTACCAACACCAGCACCACCAAACAGACCAACTTTACCACCTTTAGCGAACGGACAAAGCAGATCAATAACTTTGATACCTGTCTCTAACAGTTCAGTGCTGTTTGACTGTTCTGCATAGCTTGGCGCTTCACGATGGATTGACCATTTGGTTTCGGTAGGTACAGGACCTTCTTCATCAATAGGACGACCAAGAACGTCCATAATACGGCCAAGTGTACCCGTACCTACAGGCACAGAAATCGGGGCACCAGTGTTGGTCACTGGTAAGTTACGCTTTAGGCCTTCTGTTGAGCCCATCGCAATAGTACGTACGATACCATCACCCAATTGTTGCTGTACTTCTAGGGTAGTTTCAGTACCATCTACTTGTAAGGCATCAAAAATCTGAGGCACTTCGTCACGGTTAAATTCAACGTCAATAACCGCGCCAATGATCTGTACAATACGACCGCTACTCATTGCGTTCTCCTTGAACTTCTATATATAGGTGTAGTCAATTATGAAACAGCAGCAGCACCGCCAACGATTTCCGAGATTTCTCGGGTAATCGCCGCTTGACGCAGCTTGTTATAAACCAACTGTAAATCGTTAATTAAATCGCCAGCATTATCTGTTGCCGCTTTCATCGCGACCATACGTGACGACTGCTCAGAGGCAATATTTTCCATAACCGCTTGATAGACAATCGATTCAATGTAGCGCCCTAGCAGACCATCAATCAGTGTTTTGATATCAGGCTCATAAATATAATCCCAGCTGAGTTCAGTCTGGATGCCACTTTCTTCATCACTGAGTGATTCTTCTGGTAATGGCACCAACTGATTAACCGTTGGTTTTTGAGTCATGGCGTTAATAAACTGGTTATAAACCACATAGATGCGGTCAAGTTTGCCAGTATTATAATCATCAAGCATGGCTTGGACAGGTGCGTTTAGCTGCTCAAACGTTGGGTTGTCGCCATAATCAGTGACTGCTGATGTGACTTTACCACCAAAATTTTTGAAGAAGCTGACACCTTTTGAGCCAATGACTGCAAATTCGGCTTGTACAGACTGGTTTTGATAGTCTTGAATACTTTGGGTAAGTGCTTTAAACAAGTTAATGTTCAAGCCACCCGCGAGGCCACGGTCAGAAGTGATAACGATATAGCCCACTTTGTTGACCGGGCGAGATACCATGTAAGGATGTTTGTAGTCTGATGAGGCATGCACCAAATGTGAGATAACCCGGCGCATACTATCAGCATACGGGCGACCCACTTCCATGCGCTCTTGGGCACGGCGCATCTTACTCGCTGCTACCATTTGCATGGCGCGAGTAATCTTCTGGGTGCTTTTAATACTGGTGACTTTGGCACGTATTTCTTTTAAGCTTGCCATAATGATTCCAATATAAGAGGGTTAAAAAAGCATTGGCGAATGCCGCAATGACTTGCAGCACTACGCGGTCACATGCCGTCGGTTGCAGATAAAGCAGCACGTCATCTAATTATCGATTACGCACTACTCTAGCAATACTGAGCGTACAACCAACCAAACCGGCTTAACCCGTTAAATTAATAACTGTGGTTTTGTTTGAAAGTCTGTACGGCTGACTTTAAACGACCTGAAATATCATCATTATAATTTGCAGTGTCGTTGATTTCACGCATCAAGTCGGCTTGCTCGTCTTGCATATAACGCAAGTAAGCTTCTTCAAAGGCACCGATTTTTTCAACAGGTACGTCTGACAAGAAACCTTCGTTTGAGGCATAGATAACAGCGGCTTGTTCAGCGATAGACATTGGCTGATACTGCTTTTGCTTCATGAGTTCGGTAACGCGCTCACCATGATCGAGCTGCTCACGTGTTGCATCGTCAAGATCTGAGGCAAACTGGGCAAAGGCGGCCAATTCACGATACTGAGCTAGTGCGGTACGGATACCACCTGATAGCTTTTTGATGATCTTGGTCTGTGCTGAACCACCAACACGAGATACTGAGATACCAGCGTTCACAGCAGGACGGATACCTGAGTTGAACAAGCTAGACTCTAGGAAAATCTGACCATCGGTGATCGAGATCACGTTGGTTGGTACGAATGCTGATACGTCACCCGCTTGGGTTTCGATGATTGGCAATGCGGTCAATGAGCCTGTTTTGCCTTTAACTTCACCATTGGTAAAGTTTTCAACATAGTCAGCATTGACACGTGATGCACGCTCAAGCAGACGTGAATGGAGATAGAATACATCACCAGGATAAGCTTCACGACCTGGCGGACGACGAAGTAGTAGTGAGATCTGGCGATAAGCAACCGCCTGTTTTGATAGATCATCAAATACAATCAGTGCGTCTTCACCGCGGTCACGGAAGTACTCACCCATCGTACAGCCTGAATATGGCGCGATGTACTGTAGTGCGGCAGGCTCTGATGCTGAAGCAACCACGACGGTGGTGTACTCAAGAGCGCCAGTTTGTTCTAGTTTGCGCACAACGTTTGCAATAGTAGAGCGTTTTTGACCAACGGCCACATACACACACTTAATGCCAGATGCTTTTTGCGCAATAATGGCATCGATTGCCAAAGCGGTTTTACCCGTCTGACGGTCACCAATGATCAGCTCACGCTGGCCGCGACCGATAGGGATCATGGTATCAACGGCTTTATAACCGGTCATTACAGGCTCATCAACTGATTGACGGTCGATAACGCCTGGGGCAATTTTTTCGACTTTATCAGTCATTTTGGCATCGATAGGACCTTTGCCATCAATAGGATTACCCAAAGCATCAACAACACGGCCTAGCAGCTCAGGACCTACGGGTACTTCAAGAATACGGCCAGTACAATAGGCTTTTTGACCTTCTTGCAATTTTAGGTAATCGCCTAGGATTACCGCGCCGACAGAGTCACGCTCTAAGTTGAGAGCCATGCCATAGATGTCGTTTTCGAACTCAATCATTTCGCCGTACATGGCATCTTCAAGACCATGAATCTGCACGATACCGTCAGATACTTTGACAATCGTGCCTTCATTCTTTGCAGTTGCACCCGCATCAAGGTCTTGAATACGCTGCTTAATCAGATTACTGATTTCCGCTGGATTCAATTGTTGCATTGCCTTGTTTCCTTTAATTTATGATAACCCGCCCACTGTCTCAAATGCTGATGATTGGCGCAGTGTTACCTGCGCAATCAGCATTAAGCAGTTAGCTGTGTTTTTAACTGTTGTAACTTGCCGCGCATCGAATCATCAATGACTTTGTCACCAATTTTGACAGTCGCACCTGCCAAAAGACTGGGATCCACCGACTCATGAATAACCACACTGGCATTTAGCGAGGCGGCAAGACGCGTTTGAAACAAGTCACGTTGCGCGTCGGTCAATGGGTGGGCAGAGGTCACATAAGCATCAAGCTGCTTTAAGCCCAAGGCTTTATGACGACGATAATGCTCATAAACTTCAGGCAGCAGCGCCAGACGCTCTTGTTCTGATAGCTGATAGACGAAGTTGCTAAGCGCTATTGATACTTTAGGGTAGCTTGCTGCGTTGGCACGATGATGACCTTGACTTGAGCTCAGTAGAGCTTTAAAGGCAGAATCGTCTTCACCAGCCACCTGTGTATTGTAAATATCTACCAAAGCGGCTGACTTATGCTCAGCAGACACGGCTGGGTTCTCTAGCCATGTATGGAACGATTTGTCATTAACAATCGTACTGGCAACGAATAAGAAATCTTCCCATTCATTGACCACCCCTTGTTCATTGGCATAGTCAAACGCGGCTTTAGCGTAGGGTCGTGCTAAGGTTGATAGGTCAGCCATTATATCCTCACAATTACAGCTTCGCCGCCAGTTGGTCTAACATGCTGGCATGTTTTTGCATATCGACTTCTTCTTGCAAAATCTTTTCAGCACCAATTACAGACAACTCAGCGACTTGGGCACGTAGTGACTCACGTGCTTGATTGATCTCTTGATCGATAGACGCTTGTGCTTGTTGACGGATACGTTCGCCTTCCACTTGGGCTTGCGATTTAGCGTCTTCAATTAACTGGTTGGCACTCTTGTTCGCTTGCTCAATTAATGCAGCAGATTTCGTCTTAGCGAGTTCAAGCTCCTGCTTTACGTCTTGCTCCGCGGTGGCCAGATCTGCTTTTGCTTTTTCCGCCGCATTTAAGCCGTCAGCGATTTTACGCTGACGCTCATTTATTGCGCCGATAAGTGGTGGCCACACGAATTTCATGCAAAAAACCACAAATATTGCAAAAGCAATGGCTTGACCGATGAGGGTAGAATTGATATTCACGTGATCACCTCTTTGTTAATGAAAAATCAGTTTCATTGACTATAGTTGACAGTCAAACAGTGACAACTGAGCCTTCATATTAACCTGCTAGAGGGTTAGCGAATAGCAATAGCATAGCAATACCAACACCAATCATCGGTACAGCATCAAGCAGACCTGCCACGATAAACATACGAGTTTGCAACTGTGAACCAAGTTCTGGCTGACGTGCAACACCTTCTAAGAATTTGCCGCCCAAGATAGCAAAACCGATGCCTGTGCCAAGTGCGCCCAAACCGATCAAAAGAGCTACTGCGATAACTGTGTAACCACCTAATACTGGATCCATTGATGTATCCTCATTTACCTATTGAATGTCTAATTAATGTTCAGTTGACGATGCTAGTGACAGATAAACTATCGTGAGCATCATAAATACGAACGCTTGAAGTGTAATAACTAAGATGTGGAAAATTGCCCACGGTACAGATAATGCCCATTGAATCCAAAATGGCATTAGGGCGATCAAGATAAAGATCAACTCACCTGCATACATGTTACCGAATAGACGCAGACCTAATGAGATAGGCTTTGCAATCAAGGTCACAAACTCTAAGATGAAGTTAATCGGGATCAAGATGATTTTTGCGATTGGATTTTTTGCGCTAAACGGATGTAAAGTCAGTTCACCAACAAAACCGCCCAAACCTTTCTCTTTAATGCTATAAAAGATAATCAATGCAAACACAGAAAATGACATACCAAGGGTGACGTTAGGGTCAGTACTTGGTACGATTTTCATGAATACATGATGGGGATCATAGCCCATAGCGGCGCCAATTTTTTGCGCCAATACTGGAATGAAATCGACAGGCACTAAGTCCATCAAGTTCATTAAGAAAATCCATACGAAGATGGTCAATGCCAATGGCGCAACCAACTTTGAGGTACCACTGTAAGAATCACGCACGTTGTTGTCGACAAACTCGACAATCATTTCCACAAAAGCTTGGGTTTTACCTGGCACACCTGAAGTTACTTTTTTGCCGACCATCCAAAAAATGGCACAAAATAAGATGCCAAGACCGATCGACCATAGCATAGAGTCAAGATGGATGGCGTAAAAGCCCATTTGCGATGCTTCTTCAGCATTATGCGCAACTGTCCAACCTTCGCCTGGCAAGTGGCCATACGTCCAATTCGTTAAGTGGTGAGAGATATATTCTGATGATGTTTGTTGCTCGGCTGCCATAATGTAAGCTTCTTATTAATCAACGATTTAATCAACTACCAAAAAAAACGGTTGTCATCTGATGAGTAGGCTAGTGAATAGGTATGCAGTCGCTCATACCAGTATGTCTAAAACGCATATCGCGTCTGTTGTATCTGGTGCGTCATGCACACGTGTTATTCAGCTAAAGCTACCATGTAACCAACAACATCCAACCCATAAGTCCAATGTAAGTACCTGATCTTACTAACATCTAATAAATTTTAGCTATCAAAAAAGGGCTTTAGAGTATTCATTACCAGCCCTTGGTACTTATATATAAAGTCATCATGTTCGTACATGCTCGCATACGCTCAGTCGATATGACGCTTTAGCGATATCTCTTGAGGCACTTGAACAGTATAATTTGCTGTCTATCTTAATGCAGCGCTGTATTCGTGTAAAGTCAATTATCTTTTTTTTGCCTATTGTATCAGCAAGTTGCTATGTGACCTGATATAGCCTCTGCTACTGTATACATTTGCTGCGTCAAATTCAGAATAAAAGAATAATTCGCCAGCGCGTAAAAATCATGTGACACGAAAGATCTTCAGTGCCGATTGGTACGTTATTACTGTATGTGGTACTACTATTGACGTTATCGAACTAGCCGTGGAGAAATTGGACCGCGAGATGACACATCAAGCATTATCCTTATGACAGAATAATTAACAAGTCAGCAGTACACTATGACTGTCTGTACTCGTTACCCTATGCGCCACAACATCCAACTATGACTAATCTGCATTACCATAAAACCGATGAATAGCGCGGGCGCTGACAGGGGTTGTATGGTAATAAAAATTAGTGCGAAACCAAACACAGTCAGTAGCCATTTGACCATCTGACCTCGATACAGCTGCTTGACAATGTGTCGACGCGCGCGGTATCCGGTATGCCAAAAGATAAAACCTGCAAATACGGCTTGGGTAACAAAACTAAGTAGTGCACCAATGGCAGTACTCTTTGCAGCCACAAAATGCCCATCAAGCCATAAATAATCCAGTAAGCTTGCACCTATAATGAGGATAAACAATACCCAAATTTGGCGCTTAAGACAGATACCGATTTTATCTTTTTGCGTGCGTTTGGCAGGCTGGGTCATCAGTGCTCCTATAATATAGCGTTACGATCCTGTTCGCTTCAATGCGAAAACAGCACCTACGAATCAGTCACTATACAGGTATCACCTTTGAACCAAAATAAAACGCCACTTATTATAAGGAGTAGCTCACTTTTAAGCAAGCATAATATGAAGTTTGTCAACTATTTAAATGAATTCCACGACCAAAGTCAGGTTTTATCACTCTTGCAGTGATAATGCCAGATAACATTGGTCATGGCAACGCTTTTTTATGACCCGCTTAGCTGATTTTATGGTGTATCCACGCAGTGGTTAATCTGCTCGGCCATGTGACGCCAGCCTTCTACGAAATCTTGGCTGTCACTCATGTCTTCGATTTGGACACTGGTATTAAGGGGGCCCAGTTTGGTAAGCAACCCTTTGGCGGTTGTACTTTGATTGACCAGACACATTGTTTTGGCAGGGCGGTGCTCGGTGAGCCAGCGCAACTGACTGGCTTTGGGGGCCAAGTGGTGATCGGGGCTGAGGCTGCCTGCCAGCTTGATATGGGCAGCGTCCTCAATATATTGGTAAGCGTCATGATATGCCCAGTAGGAGCGCGTGCGCTGCGCGTCTTGTCGTACCTGCGCGACGGCGTTGTCCATACGCTGTGCAAATTTTTGCACGTTGGCCTGATAGGTGTTTTTGTATTTGGGGTTGGCATGGGTATGAATGGCGGCAAGCGCACGGGTGATGGCTTTGGCATTTTCGGGATCAAGCCAGATATGCGGATCAAGCGTACCTGCAATGGGCTGACCTTTAACATCGCGCAAGGGGTGACGATTAAAAGCATTAAAACCAAACAAACTGATGGCGTTGGGGGCATCTTTTAAGCTGCCACTCAGGCTGTTTTCTAACGCAGGGCCAAACCAAACCACAAACTTGCTGTCTTTGATGGTCTTCATATCACTTGGACTGATACTGCCATGATGACCCACATCCCCTGCTTGCAAAATTTGCTTGGCATCAGGCGTGCCGTCAGTGACCGCTTGGCTGAGCAGTGATAATGGGTGGTTGCTGACGCTAACGGTTGCCGCTTGCGCAGGTATGGTGGCTGCCAAGCCTGCAGCGATAAGTAGGAGACCTGTTACGCGCTGGGCTGATTTTTTGGTGGTGTGATTTAAATGAGTGATGGCTTTTTGGGGTAATGATATGGCGCGGCGACTCAGTGAAGCAGCTGCCGCATGGTGATGATGAGCGATCATGCAGTAGTCATCCTATAAATTCAGTCCGCACATAATACTGTGCGGTTAGCATTGCGCCGCGCAACTGATACGCTGGCGCTACAATGCAAATGGTAAGGGCATTCTTAATCGTTAATATGTTATACTATAACATTAGAAAACGCCATGTGATTTTTCCCTCATCAGTTTTGAATCTTCGCTATACTGTCTGGCGTTTTGATATCGACTCTAGGAGTGTGCGCCATGTCTACTGCTTCCCCTACCTGTGACCACCTGCACGATGTTCAGCATTTCTCGCCGCAAGCAATTGCTGAGCGCATTGAGGCTGCTAAAATTCAGTGTCGTGTGCGCGGGGTACGTTTTACGCCACTGCGTCAGCAAATCTATGCACTGGTGCTGCAGGCTGACAAACCAGTGGGCGCCTATGATTTGATCACTCAGTTGCAGCAGTCGCGCACCGCTCAAGACGTGGGCGCTGATAGTACAAAAAATGTTGCACCACCGACAGTTTATCGCAGTCTGGAGTTTTTACTGGCTGAAGGACTGATTCATCAATTGACTTCGATCAATGCGTATGTGCCTTGTTGTCACCCACGTGCTGAGCATACCGCTGCGTTTTTGATTTGTGAGCGCTGCCAGCGGGTGCAAGAGTGCAGCAGTATGCCTGTACAAGAGGTGATGAGCTTTGCTGAACAAGACGTGGGGTTTGTGGTGGCGCGTAGCGTGATCGAGCTGAGCGGTCTTTGTCAGGCTTGTCAAACGGCCTAGAGACTCGTGTGGCTGTTTTTATTTTTGACCCATTTGATGAATAAGTAGTTATCAGCTTATGAACACTTCTGCCTCCTATCCCAATCCAGCGCCAGATGCAGCTGCTAATAAAGTACAGCTGCTTAGCATGCAAGACGTGAGCTACGATATCGGGCCGCAGCGTTTGGTCGCACATGTTGATCTTGATATTGCGGTGAACGAAACGGTGAGCCTCATCGGCCCTAATGGGGCGGGCAAGTCAACGCTGGTCAAGCTGATCTTGGGCTTAATCAATCCCACGCATGGTCATATCAAGGCGCATCAACCGCTGGTACTGGGTTATGTGCCGCAACGCTTCGCCGTACCGCCAATTTTACCTTTGCGGGTAAAGGATATTTTGGCACAGGCCAATCAGCGCCGCCTGACTCAAGATCAGCGTCAGTTCATTTTTGACAAACTGTCACTCACGCATCTGTTACCGCGGCAACTGCAGCATTTATCAGGGGGTGAGACGCAGCGGGTACTCATGGCAAGGGCGCTGTTAGAAAAGCCCAATTTACTGATTTTGGATGAGCCAATGCAAGGCCTTGATCCTGATACTGAGGTGTGGCTATATCAATTTATTGATGAATTGCCTGAGTTTTTGCACTGCGCCATGCTGGTGGTGTCTCATGATCTGCACTGGGTGATGAAAGGCAGTCGGCGCGTGATTTGCTTGAACAAGCACATTTGCTGCGAAGGACGACCCAGTGAGCTTGCGATTACGGCTGAGTTTCAAAAGCTCTTTGGACATCATTATGAGCAACCTTATGTCCATCAACCACACGCATGCGAGCATCATGCACCAAGTGATCTATAATAGACTGCCATCATTTTTATTTTGCTGCACATTGGGCACACCCATCTTTGTATGTGTGCTTTTTTTAGCCCCTAAACGGAAGACATCAGTATGACTGCTTGGTTAGCCATCATTGCCCCTGCTTGGATTGCAGGCAGTATCTTGGCGCTACTCTCAGCGCCACTTGGCTGCTTGGTATTGTGGCGGCGTATGGCCTTTTTTGCCGACGCGCTGGCGCATGGCACACTGCTTGGGGTAGCGCTGGCAGCGTGGTGGCATTTGCCGATGGGGATTGGGATTGCGCTGGTGAGTGTGGCAGTAGTCATTGGCCTTGTGCTTATTGATGATGAGCGCTTGCCTGCCGATGCGGTACTGGCAGTGGTTGCCGTGACCTTGCTCTGTCTGGGTCTGCTCACGCTCACTCAGTTAACCGATCAGCAGGCCAACGTGCTCGGGTTTTTGTTTGGCAACTTGCTGGAGCTTGATTGGTCAGATTTACCGATCATCGCTGGTAGTGTGGCGGTTGGTTTGGGTGTATTGGCTTATATCTGGCCAGCTCAAATAAAGCTGGCCACTCATGAAGCATTGGCGCGCATTCAAGGTATTCACCCCACGCGGCAGCGGCTGTTTTTTATGGGTGTGCTTGCTGGATTTTGTGCGGTTGCCTTGCAAGCTGTTGGTAGCTTGCTCATTAGCGGTTTGCTTGTCTTGCCTGCCCTCACTGCCCGCTTATGGTCAACAGCGCCCAAACAGATGGTTATTTTTGCGTTGATTGTCGCGCAGCTCGGCGTGACGCTGGGTGTGTGGGGCAGTATTTGGCTGGATATTCAAACGGGTCTGTCTATTGTTTTGGTGCTCGCCATGTTGTTTTTTGCCGCCTTGATTGGCTCAAAGCTTTACAAGTCCCGCAGCTCGCAGTGATGTATTGGGTATTTTTATCTCGTATTCCCTCTATGCCATTTATAAAGGTTTAAATGACTTCGGTTTTTTTGAGAAAAAATCGACGGTCATCATTTATTTTGTCCAACTTTATTTGGCAAATAGCGCTAGAGCTTTTTCATAATCTGTGTTATAAAGCCGATGACACATCTTTTGGCGCTATTTTGATGGCTTTTTGCCTCACAGCGCTGTATAAAATGATAGGATAAAGAGAACTGTTGCGCTTTGACAGCACTGTCTGTCATAGCCTGATGAGGTGCTGACACTATGCCAAGCTACCCTGCTCGTATGATTTATACCGCTGATGAATCGATCAATATCTTGCAAGTGACCGATTTGCATTTGTCGGATATCGCAATTGAGCAGACACAAAAAGACCTACACTGCTGCCGTCAGCTGTTTGAAGCAGTACTGACACAAGCCTTAGCTGAAAACGAACGCTGCGATTTAATTTTGATTACAGGCGACTTGGTCAGCAAAGTGAATCCACAGGTTTATGATCATATTTTTGCAGTCCTCACGGCAACCCAAATACCTTTTGCTTGTATTGCGGGCAATCATGACGTGACCGAAGAGTTCGACAGCAGCGTGCCTTTTGATGAGCGGTGGCTGATCGCCCACACACCTGATGCTCGTTTGCTCAGCCGTCATGTGATCATGACTGAACACTGGCACCTATTATTGCTTGATTCGAGCGTACCGGGCGCGATCGCAGGTGAGATCAAGCCCGCTGATGTGGATTGGCTCTGTGACCAACTGGATCAATGCGACAAGCCTGCGCTCATTGCACTCCATCATCACGTGTTGCCGATGAACTCAGCATGGATTGATAACCACATTGCGGCGGGTACCGCATATTTTTGGCAACGAATGGCCGACTACCCGCAGTTACAAGTGATTATTAGTGGTCATACGCACCAAGAAAAAGTCTATGAACACAATGGGGTAACCGTATACAGTACGCCGTCAACCTGTTATCAATTTAAGCCATTTTCATTTGATTTTGCTTATGATAAAGAGTCGCGTCCCGGATATCGTTGGTTGCAATTAGCTAACAATGGGCAGGTTGCAAGCTGGGTCAAAAGATTAGATACTTGACGGTCAGTTATCGGTTATGGATCGTTAATACAGTGGATGGACAGATACGGAAACTGAACAGCTTAGCACTATTTATAATACCCATAAAAAAACTATTAACATGGATAATAGAAAAGTAGTACTCATATCACATTGGCGGTTTTATCGACTGGGTGACTTGGGTTACCAAGTGGTAAAACGTTCTATAAACAGACAATAAAAATTGTGGTAGCAGCTTTTAACGTATTGTCTCTTGCAGCGTCGTTTTGTTGAATTAATTTGAAAAAATAGGATACCCATATGAGCACCCTAACCACAAACCCCAGTGAAGTGAAGTTTACCCCTTACTCGCCAGCGGAAGGCGAAGAGTATATGTCTGACGCTCAGCTTGCGCATTTTAAGTCGATTTTGCTCGACTGGAAAGACCAACTGATCGGTGAGGCAGACCGCACCAAGACTTATATCCAAGATGAGTCGAGCGCCATGCCAGACATCAATGATCGTGCCACGCAAGAAGAAGAATTCGCGCTGGCACTACGTACGCGTGATCGTGAGCGCAAACTGATTCGCAAAATTGATAAGTCTATCTTAGAAATCGATAATGATGATTATGGCTTTTGTGAAACTTGCGGTGTCGAAATCGGCTTACGCCGTCTGGAAGCACGTCCAACAGCAACCCAGTGTATCGACTGCAAAACCTTGTCAGAGATGAAAGAGCGTCAAAACCAAGGTCACACCTAAGCCAACCTAACGGTGGCATTTGACTATTTTTGCGAGCGACCACATCGATGGTCGCTTGTTGCGTTTTATACGCCACTATATCAAAAGCAATCGCTATCTAAAGACAGTTTATACACCACATGTGTGACGTGACAGTATCTATAGGTCTACTCAATACGTTCACTCTGCATTCACTTTTAATCATGGCGGCACCTCTTGACTCTATCAAATCCTCACGCTGATACGCAAAATCTTGCTGCCCGCACATCGTGCAACTCGGTAGAGACACCGCGCCCTATCGGACGTTTTGCGCCGTCACCCACAGGTGAACTACACTTGGGATCACTGACCACAGCGCTTGCAAGCTACTGTCATATCAAAGCACTAGGCGGCGTCTGGCTACTGCGTATCGAAGATACTGACTTGACCCGATGCGACCGTCAATTCAGCGAACAGATACTGATGGATTTAGAGGCGCTGGGACTTGGCTGGGACGGCGATGTCGTCTATCAGTCTGAGCGTATTGATCTTTATAATGACTATCTGGCAGCCAATCTAGCCCCCCTTACCTACGCGTGTCAGTGCTCGCGCAAGCATTTGGCGGCGTACTGGGACCATCAAGCAGATAAACACGAACTGGACGACGAGCAGCGCCAGCGTTATCCGCGCTGCTGTCTTGGTGCGGGTTTAGATAAGTCGCAGCACAAACTGCGCTTGCAACTGCCAGACCATCTCATTGGCTTTGATGATTTGATTCAAGGGACGCAGTGGAACAGCCCGCAACAAACGGTCGGCGATATGGTGGTGCGCCGTCAAGACGGCCTTATCAATTATATCTTGGCTGCGAGTATTGATGATGGCTTACAGCATGTCACTCACGTGATGCGCGGTCTGGATATTTTACCATTGACCACCGCGCAGATCAGCGTGATGCAAGCGGCGCGCTTGCCTGCTGTGGCGCAGTGGGCGCACCTACCGCTGATCTGTAATGCGGACGGACAAAAGCTGTCCAAACAAAATCTGGCTCAGCCGATTGATACCCGTGACCCCAGCCGCCTGCTCACCACCGCGCTGCGATTACTATGCCAGCCGCCAGTAGATATCGATACACCTGAGCGCATGCTGATACAAGCCGTTGCGCAGTGGGACCATACGCCACTACAAGGCAGACGTCACCTTAATTTATAACATTGCGCCCATCTGGTTGCCATAAAAAAGCGCAGCTGATTGCGACGCTTTTTTTATGGGTATGGCTTTGACGCATGATACGCGTTAGTAGTAGCGGCACTGGCTCTTTTCAATTTGCGGGCTTTCTTTGTGAATCTTCAACAATAGCGCCACCATGATGATACTGATAACCATCGACGAGCCACCATAGCTAAAGAACGGCATGGTCAAGCCTTTGGTGGGCATCGCGCCCATATTCATCGCCGCATTGATGATGGTCTGGGCAATAAAGATGATGCCAATACCAAATGCCGTATAGCTCATACGCATCTGGCGACGCTTGAGCGCGTTATAGCTGATGCGCATGGCACTGCCGATAATCAGCGCTTCGAGCACCAAAATCATCGCCACACCAATAAAACCCAGCTCCTCGCCTGTGATCGCCAGCAAAAAGTCGGTATGTGCTTCAGGCAAATGAGACAGCTTCTGCACACTTTCGCCGTAACCCACACCTGTAAACTCACCACGACCAAAGGCAATCAAACTGCGCGCCAACTGATAATCGGTGTCTTGAATGTCATCAAAAGGGTCTACAAACGACAACACACGTGTCAAACGATACTGCACCAGTGTCACCGCCAACACCGCCAAACCGCCAACCACCGTGCCTAGTGCAATAAACTGCTTGTACGGCGCACCTGCGATATAAAAGATCGCAAACACCGTCCCCACAATCACTACCAACGAGCCAAAATCGGGCTGCAGTAGTAGCAGCATGGTCAATAGTCCGATGACCAAAGAAATACGCAAAAAGCCATCCCAACCATTACGTACCTCAAAAGAGCGGCGCACCACAAAATCAGCGACAAAGACGATCACCACCAATTTGGCCAGCTCTGCTACCTGAAAATTGATAAAGCCTAAATTTAGCCAGCGTTTTGAACCATTGATTGGCGTACCAAATAAAGTGAGTATCAGCAGCGCCCCTGTCACGCCCAGCAATAAAAACTGTGTTTCGGTTTTATAAAGGGTTTTTAGTGATACAAAGTAATAAGGTACCGCCGCAACAATCAGGCCAAACACCATATACATCAGCTGGCGCTCAAAAAAGTGCAGCTCCGTCATCCCGCGGCTTAGGGCAAAGGGAATGGAGGCAGAGGCCACCATCAATAAACTGAGCACCATCATGCAGCCAACACTAGAGAGCAATGTGGCACGCGCTGAGGGGAGAAAAGGATAGTCGCCTATGCCAGTATTTGGCTGAGACGTTTGCGTCGATCGAGAAAGAAAAGAGAGCGCCATAATATTTACATACACTAACAAACAAAAAAAACACGGCGTTTATGCAACGCCACCGCCGAACCGTTAAAACAATATAAAAAGAGTCACTGTTAAAGCTGACAGTAGCAGTAATCTATAAGTAAAACAATCATTTATGCGCGCAAAATCTCAATACAGTATTCGTTCAGATACGATATGGCGCATCAATGAAGTCAAAGCGCATTGACCACGTTTTATCCATTGGTAAGCACATCGTCAAGCGTACGCACCAGCGTGTTAAAACACTCACCGCGCGCGGCATAACCACTGAACTGATCAAAGCTGGCACATGCTGGTGACAGCAGTACCGCTTGCACTTGTGACAGGCTACTGGCAGTAACTTGCGCGATGGTATCAAAAGCTTTTTCCAGCGTACCGCACTGATGCACGCCGACATCATCACTTAAGTTGGCAGCGCGTAGATGCGACTCAATAGGTCGCGCATCTGCGCCAATAAGCACAATCTGGCTGACGTAACGATTGATCAGTGGCGTCATATCACCAAATTGCTGACCCTTACCTTGACCACCCAAGATCAGCAGCAGCTTGCCATCTTTTGGCGCATAGACGGCACCAAGTCCTTCAATAGCTGCCATGGTTGAGCCAATATTGGTGCCTTTAGAATCATTAAAATAATCAATGTTCATGGCGGTACCGACATACTGACAGCGGTGATCAAGTCCTGTGAAGCGCTGCAAGGTGCCCAGCATACTCTCAAGCGGTATACCTGCCAGCTCACCGAGCGCCAACGCGGCTTGGGCATTGAGTAAGTTGTGACGGCCTTTAACTGGCAGCTCATCTGCGGCCAGTAAGCGAGTGGTGCCTTGCGCCAGATAGGTCTGACCATCAGCATCGGTAATGAAGCCATATTGACCTTTGTCTGGTGCATGGATACCGGTGCTGATACGCGGCAGGTTGTCCGCCACCAGTGGGCGAGTTAACGCATCTTCGCGGTTGATGACCACCGATTTTGCACCCTGAAAAATACGATGTTTGGCTTGGTGATAGCCCAGCATGTCACCATGTCGATCCAAATGATCGGGGGACATATTGAGAACGGTGGCAACAGCAGCGCCTAGTCCTGTGACCGTCTCTAACTGAAAACTGGACAGCTCAAGTACTGCCAGCTCCATATCAGAGTTTGCCAGCAGGCTTAGCGCTGGTACACCAATATTACCGCCAACGCCGACGTTGATACCCGCATCGGCGGCCATTTGTCCGACCAAGGTGGTGACGGTGCTTTTGGCGTTAGAGCCTGTGATGGCCACGATCGGCACCTCACAAGCATCACAAAACAGTTGAATGTCACTGACGACTGGGATATGGGCCGCGCGCGCAGCAGCAATGGCTGTCTGCGCAAGCGAGATGCCAGGGCTAATAACAATTCGAGCCGCCTGTTGTAGCAGCTCAGCATCAATGTCACCAAACTGGTGAATCTCAATAGTAGCAGGTAACTGTTCAGCGAGCGCAGGGTTGGCTTGACCATCAGTCACAGCCACACGGTAACCGAGATTGGTCAAATACTTGGCGGCTGATAAGCCTGATTGCCCAAGCCCGACGACCACTTGTAGACCACCACCTTTGTGAATCAAGGATTCTGTTGCCGCAGGAGTCATGATGTTTTGTCCTTATATTAATCAGCAAAGCGCGGTGACAATGGGCAGTAGTACGTCATGACGCGGCTGCAATGTGTCAGCATCATAACGGTATCGTTCATGTTTCGGTACTGCTTTTTTATCACTTTGTGCTATTATGCGCATGTTTTTTATATTTTGTTGCTGGCGTCTGCACTGAGGTTTTTAACTAAGGTTTTTAGTTTAGCATGTTGTGACCATTGTCACGTCAAACTCAGCACTTATTCATATCGTCATTAATGATGCCCGCAGACAGACATCCTAGTCTGCCTATCTTACATGACAACCTATCTGCCGCGATATGCTTATCACGGTAACTTGTGTGCCATTTTATGTTTTTTCATCTTACTTGACCACTGGCGATGACTATACGCATCGGCAGCGTTACTTGTTGACGATGCGTATCTGTCGCTGCCGAGACGTTAAAGTGAGCCAGCAGATAGCATGACTACGTTGCCAAAAGGCGGCCTTCCTTTTTTACTTCTAACCATATTGCAGTTTATTTATGACCTCATTTTTTGATAGTGTGCGCGACGAGTGGTTTTCTAATGTACGCGGCGATATTTTATCAGGACTGGTAGTGGCACTGGCACTGATTCCAGAAGCCATTGCGTTTTCGATCATCGCAGGTGTGGATCCCAAAGTTGGCCTATACGCCTCGTTTTGTATTGCCGTGGTGATCAGTTTTGTCGGCGGTCGCCCCGCCATGATTTCTGCGGCTACAGGGGCAATGGCGCTGGTGATGGTCGACTTGGTGGCTGAGCATGGATTGCAGTATTTACTGGCAGCCACCTTATTTTGCGGGGTGATCCAGTTTGTGATGGGAGTGCTTAAGCTTGGCAACCTGATGCGCTTTGTGTCGCGTTCGGTGGTCATTGGCTTTGTCAACGCGCTGGCAATCTTGATTTTTGCCGCGCAGCTGCCTGAGCTTAACCCCGCGACCGATCGCGTCGGTATGACCGTGTATATCATGACCGCCGCAGGTTTGGGGGTTATCTATTTGTTTCCGCTGATTCCAAAGATTGGCCGCGTGATTCCCTCACCGCTGATTTGTATTGTAGGACTGACGGCGGTTGCCATGTATATGAACTTGGACATTCGCAACGTGGGTAGCATGGGTGACCTGCCCGACTCGCTACCGATGTTCTTACTGCCTGATATTCCGCTCAACCTCACTACATTGATGATTATCGCGCCTTATTCGTTGGCACTGGCCGTAGTCGGTTTGCTCGAATCAATGATGACCGCCACGATTGTCGATGAGTTGACCGACACTTCAAGCAACAAAAACAAAGAGTGCCGTGGTCAGGGTATTGCCAACGTGGTTTCAGGCTTTTTTGGTGGTATGGCAGGCTGTGCGATGATCGGTCAGTCGATGATCAATGTCAAATCAGGCGGACGCACACGCTTATCAACGCTAACGGCAGGTGTGGTACTGCTGATTATGGTGGTGTTTTTGAGCGAATGGGTCAGTCAAATTCCTATGGCAGCACTGGTCGCGGTGATGATCATGGTGTCTATTGGTACCTTTAACTGGCAGTCGCTACGCGAATTTAAGACCCATCCGATGTCGTTTAACGTAGTAATGCTAGCAACGGTGTTGACCACAGTGTTTACTCACAACTTGGCATATGGCGTACTGGTCGGGGTGCTGCTGTCAGCGCTATTTTTTGCCAATAAAATCGGGCAGTTTCTTACCGTGTATAGCGAATATGATGATGACAGCAATACACGCTATTACTCGGTGCACGGTCAGGTATTCTTTGCCTCAACCACCTACTTCTTGCACAGCTTTGATACCAAAGAAGCACTTGATAGCATCCATATCGATGTGACCCACGCGCACTTTTGGGACGTGAGCGCGGTTGACACGCTGGATAAGCTGGTGATGCGCTTGCAACGTGAAGGGATTGATGTCAAAGTAGTTGGACTGAACAAAGCCAGCCGCACGCTGATTGATCGCTTCTCTATTCATGATCGCCGCGATATCGGACTGCTTGATTAAGACGCCTCATAGGCCAGTATTCGTGCTGGCCTGAGGTGTGCCTGACGTTAACAATACCAACAGATACGATGTGGTTGCCTTATGAGTAACTTAAAGCCAAACAGTGTGATTGCCTGCCTTGATTGTCCTGAGCATGTGCAAGCGGTACTCAATGCCAGCATGTGGGCCTCAACACGTTTGCAGGCGCCCATCGGTCTGCTGCACTCCATGCCCAACTTGCAACAAAAAACAGCCATTAACTATTCAGGCTGCTTAAACATCGATGACGAAAGCCACTTGCTCGATCAGTTTACCCATCAAGAGCATCTCAGTAATTGTGAGCTTAAGGCGCAAGGCAAAATCTTGCTCAGCCAAGCAACCACTTATTGCACCCAACAGCGTCACAAGCGCGCCATCTACACCTTGTATCGCCATGAGACCTTGGGTCAGAGCATCGACTATATCGATGATCAAGCCCAATTAATGGTCATTGGGCATCATGTCACTTGCAAATCGACCCTCAGCAAGCTGGTTCGCATCAGTCACTGCCCCATTTTGGTGACACATGCACCATTTTTGAGCCCAACGACGGCTTTATTCGCATTTGACAATCGCGTGACGGCGCACAAAATGCTCGATTGGCTATGCAAAACAGCATTAATACGCACCTTGACCCTACATGTGGTGATGGTCGGCAAAGAAAACTCAGAAAATCGTGACGCCCTGCGCGAAGCGTATGCACGCTTAAGACAGGCCGGCATTAAATGCAAAAAAGCCTTGTTAGACAGCCGCGATGTTTGTGCAGCGCTCAACTATTATCAAAGTGAGCATGACATCGGTTTACTGATGACAGGTGCTTTTGGTCAGTCGCGTTTACGGGAGCTGCTCCAAGGCAGCGATACTGAAAAACTACTGGGCAGTACCAAAACCCCTTACCTGCTCTTTCCAAAATCCTAGCCATCCCTTACAGTACCTACTATAGCGGCTGGCAGTCACTGCCACTGGCAATACGGTTCAGCCGTCTTTTTTAACGACTATGTTAAGTCTCAGCGTACGGCTCTCCACTGTATATCTTCAAGTTTACTCATGCTTTCTGTGCGCGCTCTGCGGTGTTTTTGTTAGCAAAACATCACAGGATAGCCGCCCCGAAAGGACAAAAATTTGGTTATAATGAAATCATCGTCAATTTGCTCTAACAGCAAATTGATTTTGTGTGCGCCTCAGCTTTTGCGGCGCTGACTTTTTTTGAGACCAAATTTTATATTCATATAGGCAGCGAGCCTTGTCATTACTTGTTTTTACTCATGAATCAATACCCAAGCGTTTCTCCCCCTTGAATACGTTTGGCACGGTTCTTGAATGAGCTAAGGCAAGCATGACGACGGTGCGATGCACCAGAGCGCAAGCAACAGCCTGCGACATCACACATATAAGGAAATTTCTTATGAAGCTAATCACTGCGATTTTAAAACCGTTTAAGCTCGACGATGTGCGCGAAGCACTGTCTGATATCGGTGTTAAAGGCGTTACAGTCACTGAAGTTAAAGGGTTTGGCCGTCAAAAAGGCCATACTGAGCTATATCGCGGCGCAGAATACGTGGTGGACTTTTTACCCAAGGTAAAAGTTGAGGTCGCGGTCATTGATGAGATGGTCGAACCTGCAATCGAAGCCATTACGCGCATTGCTAGCACAGGTAAGATCGGCGATGGCAAGATTTTTGTGACCACACTTGAGCAAGTTATCCGTATCCGTACGGGTGAAGCTGGCCCTGACGCCATCTGATAGCCAAGTGGCTTACCACGCGATACACGCCTAACCGTCGGTCATACCGATATCTGCATTGTTAATTCAAGGGGGAATTTAGATGCAAAGTCAAATTTTTGAGATGCAATATGCATTAAATACGTTCTATTTCTTAGTCTGTGGTGCTTTGGTCATGTGGATGGCAGCAGGTTTTGCCATGCTAGAGGCCGGTCTGGTACGCGCTAAGAATACCACCGAGATCCTCACCAAAAACGTTGGTCTGTTTGCCATCGCCTGTACCATGTATCTGATTTGCGGTTATTACTTTATGTATGACGGCACTCTATTTTTGCAAGGTATCGCGGGCGGTAGCGACTTGGTGGCTAATGCGGTCAGTACCTCAGAGGCCAATGGCTTCGATGGGGACGCCGTCTACTCCCAAGCCTCTGATTTTTTCTTCCAAGTCGTTTTTGTCGCCACCTGTATGTCTATCGTTTCAGGTGCGGTGGCTGAGCGGATGAAGCTGTGGGTATTCTTTTTATTCGCCATCATCATGACTGGCTTCATCTACCCTATCGAGGGCAGCTGGACGTGGGGCGGTAAAGACGTGCCATTTATTGGTGCATTAGACTTTTATGACTTTGCAGGTTCAGGCATTGTGCATCTTGCTGGTGCAACAGCCGCCTTAACTGGGGTGATGCTGCTGGGCCCACGCCGCGGCAAATACAGCTCAACAGGCGTTGCCCGTGCTATCCCTGGTGCCAACCTACCACTAGCCACGCTTGGTACCTTTATCCTATGGCTTGGCTGGTTTGGTTTCAACGGCGGTTCAGTATTAAAACTGGCTGATGTGAACAGCGCCAACGCTGTGGCGATGGTCTTCCTCAATACCAATGCGGCCGCTGCTGGTGGCGCGATTGGGGCGCTGGTCATCGCTCGCTTAATCTTTGGCAAAGCGGATTTGACCATGCTATTAAACGGTGCGCTCGCAGGATTGGTAGCCATCACTGCAGGACCGCTCACGCCAACGCCGCTACTAGCAACGGTCTTTGGTCTGGTTGCGGGTGTGCTGGTTGTCGCCTCTATCCTTGCTATTGATAAGATGAAGCTTGATGACCCAGTCGGTGCCATTTCAGTGCATGGGGTTTGTGGTCTGTTTGGCCTATTAATCGTACCTATTACCGATGCTGAAGCCAGCTTTGGTGGTCAGCTGCTGGGCGCCGCTGTGATCTTTAGTTGGGTCTTTGTCACCAGCTTGATCGTCTGGGCATTGCTTAAAATAGTCTTTGGTATCCGCATTGGCGAAGCTGAAGAGTACGAGGGCGCGGACATCTCAGAATGTGGTCAAGAGGCTTATCCTGAATTTGTACGCTAATCGGTATGCCGTCTAAGTTCCTATCCTATAGGCAGACCACATTGATGGTCTGCCTTTTTCCCTGTCAGTCTTTGGCTACCAACGTACCAAAACAGCTGAATTTGACCCAGCATCGCCCCTATCATTAACCCTATCGCTTGTGTTGAGCCACCCTATATCACCCCCTTTATCACTGCAACACGCATCAAAAAACCCGCATGGTCAGTAGACGATGCGGGTTTTGGTGTATCAAACAGTCGTTACATGGCGCGGATTATTTTTTCTTCCACGTTTGACTGCGAGAGAATGGGCCAAGGTAGCCTTTGATATCTAAAGTATTGCCGTTGAGGCTGGCGGTCATACGGTACGATTTATTTTTTTCAGGGTCAGTGATTTTACCGCCGCTGTATTTGCCATTACCGTCAGATTGTAGACCTGAAATGATGGTGATACCCACGTACTTTTTACCTTTACTGGTCGCCGTACTGATAATTTTACCCGTTAGTACGCCACCAGATTCGGTAATCTTGACCACGGCTTTTGGCTGTCCGTCATCATAAGTCTGCCATGTGGTGTTGGCCAGTGGGTCTGCGGCAAAGGCCATGCTCGCCGCTCCAATACCAACAACGGCCAAAGCGGTTTTTGTAAATAGTTTCATAAAGCGACTCCTTTCGTAAATGAGGGCCAATAGCGCCGTTTTGCCCCAGCTTATCCTTTGCTGGCTGTCTGCTGATCACTGCAAAACCACGCATGGTTTATCTTATTATAAGCAACGCATAATGCCTGCTTAGTAATTTTTTGATAGTGTATTATTACGCTAAATTCAAAATAATATCAACCAGTTACAAGAATGGATTGCTTATTTTATTATCTGTAGAGTCATTATTTGGTTTTGACTCTGCGATGGTATTGTTGTAGCTGGCGTTGGTTTCAAAGGCCGTAACGATCTTATTCATCAGAGTTTGCAGCTGCTTTGCTTGCTCGTAGCCGCCAGCGTCGCGCTGCAGATCAATATCGCCATAAATGATGACTTTGTCGGTTTGGTTTTCAATCACCAACTCGCCGATTTGCATGCTTTGGTGATTGTTAGCAAAGGGGTCGATCATGCGGGTCTCCTTGATAAACCGTTACCGCTGGTGCAACACAGGTTTATGGGTAGATATAAAAAGTGTTATTTATGAGAGCGGTGAGTCAGGCATCTTGCGCGCAAGGTTAGGCTTGTAGCTGACCAAGCAACCAGTCAATAAGCGCAGCAATAAAGTACATCCAATCTGGCGTCTCATCGGGCGCAGGGGCGGTTATCTCTTCGCCTGCGCTTAATGGCAATCCTAGCGCGGCAGCTTTGGTTTGGTAATCCAATATGGGCAGCACGTCTACGCCTATTCTGTCGGTCAGCTCATCCACGCTGATGACCTCTATGCGCTCTGATTCGTCATTGGGCGCATAATAGACGCCCGCTTGACCCAGCGCTGGGATATAAACGGCTTTATAAAAATGGCTGGGTACAAGAACACGATCTGCCAGCTGCGTTACTTTGGCATCAGTAAAAGCCACACCCGTCACGGTATAAACCTCACCGTATTGCTCGGTCAAGTGGCGGGTGGCGGACTCGATATTGCGCCAGATATAGCGGTTGTTACGCGGGGACTGCGGGGCGATATTGGCAAGGCTGAAGCTGTCGTATTGCTGGCTGCGCGTTGCCATATCAGCGTTGGGCGCTAGGTGGCCGCGATCAAATCCTGAGCCTGAGTAGTCTGATAGCGATGCGCGGGCTGACTTTGGCAAGCGGCTTTCTTCATGAAAGCTGTCGTCACGGTCGATCTGCTCGGCTTGTGCCAAACGTTTGCGGGTCAAATACTCAGCTGACCACAGCGGGGTACGTGACGTACTTGAATACATGACCGCAAAGCCATCAAAGCAGAGTGCTTGACTGTCTGTCTTGAGTTTACTGTCGGTAAATTCTGGATATACTCCGCTATAAAAGGAATCGCTGCAATCACTTAACGTATCAGCATGCGCGGGCACAGAAAGAGAAAACAGCGCGAGTATCGCCGCGCCGATGACCCATTTGATGATCAGCGGGCGCGGGGCCATCAATGGCCTAGATGGCTCGGCGTGGGGATTTGTCATATCATCTCTCAGTGTGGTCATGGTGGTCTGTGCACAGGCTATCGTAGCAGCCTACCCGCCATAAGAAAAGATGTGCGTTTGCAAACAAAACGTGCGCTCAAGCCGTGACTTTTGGCTGGTTATCGGCTATACTAGGCCGTCTTAAAACGGTGAAGTGGGTGAGTGGCTGAAACCGCACGCCTGGAAAGTGTGTATACGTTAATCGCGTATCGAGGGTTCGAATCCCTCCTTCACCGCCAATCTTATAAAAGCCTAGTTTTCCTATCTTGTCCTACCCTGTCCCAAATACCCCTTAATCCCTTTATAAATAACGCGTCTAGCGTTTTTTTTATGTCTGCTATTTTCTCGATGATTTGCTCTATAGTTAAGGTATTGACGTCATCGCTTCACGCCAACTATCCTCATTTAAAAATGAAACAGCACACGGCAGCTGTCACATTTTTGTTAATGACCTGATGAATGACCTCGCACTCAAAAAGACGACAGGAACCAGTAGGGCTATCGTGATGACATGCCTATAGGGAATCTCAAGCGCAAAAAAAGTATGTATACCCTCTATGCAAAAGTATATACCGACCAATAAGATAACCATGTCATAGTGACGCTTGCTTACGATATGAATCATACTGGTTAAGAGTAACACCACACCCACCGCTAGGGGGAAAAATCCGTCACGAAACATAGCTGGCTGAAACAGATAGAGGCCGCCGCAGATGAGCAAAAATGCCATCGCCATTTTGGTATAAATGGGCATCTTTTGTGTTGATGGTACTTTCTTCACTTTACTTCTCATTGGATAGTTTTCCAAAAAAACAGTCTCAAATTGTCTACACTCAGTCGTTATCTACTAATTTTATGCATTCAAATACAGCTCTGCCATACTGTCCAGACGCCGCTTGATGCTTTTGTGCTCGGGCATAACTTGGGTCAATAAGCGCCAAAAGCGCTCGCTATGATTGTGCTCGGCGATGTGACACAGCTCATGCAGGATGACGTAATCAATGCATTCTTTAGGTGCTTTTACTAAGTGCGGATTAAGTATTAGATTGCCTTTAGTAGAGCAGCTACCCCACTGCTTCTTCATAACTAATAGCCTGAAATCTGGTGTATCAATTACCCATGCTGCTTTAGGTAATACCGCTTCTAGGCGTTCTGCAAGTATAAGCTTGGCTTTATTTTTATACCATTCATCAATGAGGCTTTTCACAAGAGCAGTTCGTTCTTCAAGATTTAATGTAGAATCACTTTCAGACAATTCTACGTTTAACTTACCTTGACTGAGCTTCACCGTACTGTTTATTTTATCGCTGGTTTTTGTATCTGCTATCACTTTTAACACATAGCGCCGACCCAGATAAAACTGAGTCTCACCGCTGACATAGCGTCTGGGCAATACCTCATGATTTTGTTTGGCAAAGGCTTGCAGGTTGTGCCATATCCAGCGCGCCCGCTTTGTCATCGCCTCATGAATCATATCAGTGCTGGCATCCATCGGCGCAGTCGCCACCACGCGCTGGTCAGGATGCACCTTGATCAGCACTTTGCGCGGTTGGCTTTGCTTGGTGCTAGCAGTATCCCGCCGCACGATGTCATAGCCGATTTTGTCTGGACCGTAGTACAGTACGCCGCGCTCTGTCATCACCCGCTACCCTGTGACCGTGTTGGTGCGGCTCGCTCTTGATAGTCCCAAGCGGGTAATCTTGAGCACCGCTTCTATCAGCTGCTGCGCACGCGCCACGCCTAAATCGGCAAATAGTAAGGGCAGCAGTTGCCGGTTGATATCGTTTTCAATCTCCGCAGGATTGATGGAATACTCGGCTACAGATTTGGTCACAATGCGGTCAATTTTAAAGGCATAATCAATCAGCCTCTCTTCATCGAGGCCATTTTCTGCCAACACATCAGCAGCAAATAAGTGCTTAAACAAGCCAAAATACGCCTGCGCGTGTTTGTTAAAGACGCCCTTGTCATCGACAAAGGCATTTGGCACATCTTTGATGACGCGATCTTTGACTGTCTGCTCAAAGTGCGCAAACATCATGTACTGCTTGACGGGCGCATCAAACATCGCCTTGGCATCAGCAATCGCTTGCTTGAGCAGTTTGGAAAAATATGCCTGCGCATAAGGGTCATCTGCCAAGTCCTGTTCGATCATTCTGGTGACGCGGCCTGTGATTTTATCAGTTTGGTTGCGCGCTTCATCGTCGCTCATCTTGTCAGGCTTAGCGTTTTTGCCGAGATTATCGACCAGATACACGCCTTTGGCCTCGCGTACTTCCAGCCCTGCAATGTGCTTATCAAGTAGGCTGCGAATGTCCGCTTCGTATTCATCATAATCGATGGTTTCGCTCGCATCTTCGCGCACTTGCTTGCGTAGATTGATAAAGGCTTTGAGGTCTTGCTTGTAGCGGTCACGCTTGTTAGCAAAAGAGGTATCTTCAAAGTAAGACGCCGATTGTAGTGCCACTTTCATGGCGTTGGCAAAGGCCGTCAACGCGGCATAAAAGTCGTCCCGCGCCTTAAGGTTGGTATCGATGACCCTACCATCGATCTCCTGCATCTTGGGCGTAAGCACTTGACGCAATGCTTGTCCGTCTTGCTTATTTTTCACTGATGAAAATATCGCCCACAGCGCGCTGTGCAGTCGGGGCAGCTGCTTATACTCAGTATCCATCGCATGATACAGACCGCTTAAATCATCAATATCAAAGCCACCTTGTGTGCGCTCGGCTAAGTCTTGGTATTTCTCAATGGTGATGTCCAGCTCTTTTAGGATGCCGCGATAGTCAATCAGATAACCAAAGCGTTTGTGCTCATGCAGGCGGTTGACCCGCGCTATCGCCTGAATCAGATTGTGCTGCTTTAAGGGCTTATCGATATACAGGACGGTGTTTTTGGGTTCATCAAAGCCTGTTAATAATTTATCGACGACGATCATGATATCGGGGCCCGTATCTGTGCCAAAGTCGGTAACAATGGCTTTGGTATACGCTTTTTCATCACCGCCATAGTCTTTGGCAACATGCGCTTGCCACCAGTTTTGTACCATATCTTTGGATTCGCTATCGACGGTGTCGTGTCCTTCGCGGGTATCGGGCGCGGACATGGCAACCACGGAGGTCACTTTACCGATCTTATCGAGTGCCATTTTATAGCGGATGGCTGAGGCTTTGGAGTCACACGCCAGCTGCCCTTTGAGATGCTGCTGTTTGAAATTTTGAAAGTGATCCGAGATATCATGAGCGATCAGCTCGATACGCCCTTCCACCTGATAGATTTGCCCTTTTTGGGAAAACTTACGTTTGAGATCATTTTTTTGCTCCAAGGTCAGCGGTTGGGTGATGCGATCAAACCACGCATCGATAGCCTGATCATTGGTGTTCAGCTCAGGGATGCGCTCCTCGTATAACAGTGGCGTGACCGTTTTGTCTTTGACCGCTTGCTGCATGGTGTAGGAGTGGATGATGCTGCCAAATTTGTTTTCGGTCTTGTCGTCCTTGAGCAGCGGCGTACCCGTAAAGGCGACAAAGGCAGCGTTTGGCAGCGCTTGCGCCATGCGTATATTGTTTTCACCGTTTTGGCTGCGGTGACCTTCATCGACCATGACGATGATGTTTGGGCTGTCGTTATAGCATTCGTCATACTGCACCGCTGAGCCAAACTTATTAATAATCGAGAAGATAACGCGCTCGTTACCATGCCCAATCTGCTGCGCTAAGCGGCGGCCTGAGGTTGCCATGGCGTCTGATTTATCACGATCAGACAATACACCGCCTGAGGCAAAGGTTTGGCTAAGCTGGGTTTCTAAGTCCACGCGGTCGGTGACGACAATAACGCGGCATTTTGCCAGTTCTTCTAGCCAAATCAGCGCCTTGGAAAAAAACACCATGGTAAAGGACTTGCCGCTGCCTGTGGTGTGCCAGATCACCCCGCCCTCACGGCTGCCCTTATCATTGACCGTACTGATGCGCTCAATCAAGGCCTTGATACCAAAAACTTGCTGATAACGGGCGACGATTTTGCCCACCTTTTTGTCAAACAAGGTAAACAGCCGCGTCATCTCCAGCAAGCGCTCAGGCTGCAAGAGGCTGATAATCAAGCGGTCTTGGTCGGTCACTTGCCGCGCCCCGCCTGCGACCAATGATAGATAGTATGCCTTTGTCGCGGCTGGACGATGGGCAAATAAACGCTCAACCTGCGCATCGCTGAGCGGCTGGTTTTTAAGATGGGCAAACTCAGGCTCGGTGATGTCTTCCTCCACCCATGTTGCCCAAAACTTGTCAGGCGTGCCGCAGGTGCCGTATAAGCCATCATGACCATTGACCGCGAGCAGCAGCTGACTGTAGGCAAACAGGTGCGGGATCTGTTTTTGATCTTGATTGCGGATGTGCTGCGAGACGGCTTGGCGAGTGGTGGACTGCCCTGATTTGCTGCTATCAGGGCGCTTGGCCTCAATGATAGCCAGTGGCAGACCATTCACAAAGCAGACGATATCGGGAATGATGTTGCCTGTGCCCTCGCTGTTTTGTACCACCAGCTCTTCGGTGACGTGAAAGGCGTTGTTGTCGATAGTGTGCCAATCTATCAGGGCGATGGTCTGCGCGGTCTTTTTGCCATTGATAAACTCGGTGACGGTCACGCCATAGAGCATGGCGTTATACAGTGCCTCATTTGCCGCCTGTAACCCAAGGTTCATCGCAGGGGTTAGGGTGTGCATGATCTTGTCAATGGCATTGTCTGATAGATGATGCGCCTGCCCCTCAAATATAAAGGTTTGCTGCGCCAAAAACGCACGCATAACGGGCAGGAGCATCACCTGATTGCTCGCTTTATGATTGGTCTTACTTGCAGCGCGTTTGGTACGCATCGCATGGCATTGGCTTGGCGGGATAAACTCATAGCCCAGCGCGGTGAGCAAGGTTAAGGCGGGGATTTTTGCGCTGAATTCTTCGGCGAAGTTGATACTGGGGTTGGAGTCGGTCATATCTGCCGCCTTATACATAGCGTTTGTTTGGTTGTTGCGTTTTATTGATTGTAGCGGATACGACCGTAAAAAAGACAATAAAAACCCGCCATGCTGTTTAAAAAACATGATGGTTTTGATATTAAAGATATTTATACTTATTACGTTTGTCTTAGATTGTCTTAGAGATACAACTTAGGCTCACGATTAGCGCTGTGGTATTTCCAGCAATCACGCTACCCATTGACGCAAAACATTGATGGCAATTGGTGCGAAAGCTTCAAGCTGACCGTTTTTTGGTTCAGACAAATCATCAATGATCATTTGGATCAAATCGCTATCGTCTACAACATCATCTGGATCAACCCCTTGTCCCAACAAAAGAGCCAGTACAAATTGTTTTCTTTGTTCAACCAAAGATTTATTGGTATTGCCCAAATTTAATACACGAATGGTTTCTTCGGCATCAGCCGTCATCCCCTCAACTCTACCGCTTAATTTGAACCTAATATCTGTTTCACATTCACTATCAAAAGGGGTCAGCGGTAATGACTGCGAACCATGTGCATCATCGCACTGCTTGGGTGTTGTGCAACTGGCAACAATATTGGTGTAATCCAAGCTTCGATTCGGTGCAATTCGTCTGGCTAAGACATGCTCATTCATACAGTCTTTGCCATTTCCTGAAATGCGCTTGCAGCAATAAGCGTACAGATAAAACTGCTCTATTGTGCAAGCAGATCGAATATCTTCTCTTTCTACTTTAGTCAAATCGTTATAATTGCCTTTAGGGTTGGCGCGCTTCCAACGGGTCAGGCTTTGTGGCTCGACACCTGCTTGCTTAGTTATTTTTCGCAAGTTGCAGCTCCTTTTTACGAAGCAGCAATCTTGCTTTGGCAAGTTCCATATTGCCTGATGGCAACTCCTGCTCTAAAGTCTCTAATAACGTCTTAGCAGTAGCAATGTCATTATCTTGTATGGCATCTAATAAGTCATTAAGCTTATCATTAATATCAGGATTACGAACGTCCGTGTCCATTGCCTCTAGCAATACAGTGTTAACGTCCGCACCATATAAAGGTGGCAAGGCACCAATCTCACCATCACTTAGCAGATAAACCAAAATGTCTTTTTGGTCGCTAATAACTAGAGGTGAATGTGTGGTTAACACTATCTGGCACTTAGGAAACGTATCGGTAAAGCGCTGCACCAGATTGCGCTGCCAACTGGGATGCAAATGCATATCGACTTCATCTATTAGAATAATACCATCCCCTTGCAGCGGATCATCCAATTCAGGGTTCATCATTGCCAATCGCCGAGCAATATCACCCACCAACGCCATCAACGACTTTTCCCCTTGCGAGAGCTGTAATACGTTTAGCGATTGACCATGTTTATCGACTGCCATATGAAGACGCGGCTTACGCTGTACGCGAATGTTGCTGAGATCAGGCATAAACGCGGTGATGGCGGTTCTCACTGCGTTTAGTTGTTTGTCTTGATACTTACCTTCTGTTTTCTTTAGATAGCTCGCTATTTTATTTATACGTTCAAACTCCTGCAAAACAGATTTCACATCCTTCTTATCTAAATTATCAGTCTCATCTTCGTAGCCATTGACGAAATTATCTATATCTATCCATTCGTTAAAACCTTCATTAAAAATTAATTCAAATCGTCTACTTTGCTCCTCATTCTCAATATCTTCACGCTCACGAAACCATTCAAAAAACCGCCGAAAGTCTACGCCTTGGTTGAGCGCACTGTCATAGCCATCTATCTGCTCAAAGTTGTGCTTGTTCTTAATTTTTAACGGAATGTCCAATACTGAGCGCTCAACGGGATAATACGCAATCAAAGGCAGGCTGGCCCCATCATGCTCGGTAAGTTGCTGACGATACTTATCTACCAGCTTCGAAAGCTCGCTCAAGTTACTGGCACGATCACTTTTACGCCCTTTTCGAGTTTTCACGAGTGTCCATTGATACGATGAAGCCGCTGCTTTGCTGTTCGCTTGAATATCATCACACAGCTGTAATGAAATACTCGCGGCTGGCGCGTTATTGATAATATTTAACTCATCAATGGGTGTACCACTACCTTTTTCCGTACGTAACCGAGCAACAAACCAGCTTAATGACGTTGCTAATGCATTCAATATTGATGTCTTACCAGCACCATTATTACCAATAAACACCGTCACATTGGACGGATTATCTTCAGTCGGCGCAAAGTCCACCGCTAGGTTCTCAAACCGTCCTAGATGGGTAAGCTGTAGCTTTTGTATTTCCATTTTTCTCATCCACGATTGTATGACGTGTCTCTGTAAATTTTATGATAGCCAGTATAACAGCAACTCACTTTGGCCTTATCTTAATCTGCCAGTCTGGTGAGCCAATGCAAAAACCCGCCAAAATACGCGTTACCCACAGGGCGTCGCATGGCGGTCATCTCACACAATGACAATCGCTGGGTGCCGCTAGCGTTTGACCAAAAACAAACGTCTAAACTTGTTATCCAAATAGTAGTAGCAAGCTGCACATATCACGCCGCTGACAGCGATCACCAAACAGATCATGATGCTCACGGTGTCTTGTTGGTTCACAGGGAAGAAGAGCGGTATCAGTCCATATAAAAAACCACTCACCATGACCACCAGCACGCTCAGTTTGTTTATTTTTTCTACGATAATCAGGTACAAAAAAAACACGAGATAAGCCAGTAAATAGTACGCATAAAAGGTATATAAGGTATTTGTGAATCGCTTTATAGTACCGCTGAGGCTAAAGGGTAGCCCCACATAACCCATAAAAAACACATCAGAGGATACGACAGCATAGACGACCACCAAAAAAATAGCGCCCATCAAAGGCGGCACAAAGAATTTTAAGAGCCACAGCGCGGTTAGTTTTGAGGGCTTATGTTTGATTTGCAAAAATAATGATCCTTAATGGTGGAATGACGTGCACGGCCTAAAATCTCCTATCATCATAACCAACTGACAGTCGTCCATCATGCCTCATGTTATACCAGTGACTGAGCGCATGAGTGATTGTTAGCCCTTGTGGGGCTGGTTGCCTTGCCCTGTCCCTAAATATGGACGTCTCATGATATTTCTCATACGCTAGGGTTCAATAAATAGCTAAAAATCTTTTATAATAGCACTCATAATGTCCATAAAAACAAGAAGTAACCGCTACTATGCATACCAGAACAAATATACAAAGCCACGCCGGACTAGAAGCCTCTATGAGTGATACCCCTGACAACGCACTTATCAGACTGATCTATGTTAGTGGTGTCAATACCACTGACAACTCGGTGTTTGAACACATACAGCGTCACTCAGAGTCTTACAATAAGGACAATAAGATCGTGGGCTTTTTGTGCAACAACAATGACAGCTTTTTGCAATGTCTAGAAGGCACAAAAGAGGTTGTCTCCTCCTTGATGCGAAGAATTTTTAAAGACAAAAACCATAAAGATGTGGATGTGGTGTTTTCCAAAAAAATCAGCGGTTATAGCTTTACCGACTGGCGTATGCACAGTATCAATCTAAGCGATAGCAATTGGAAAAAATTCTCCAGTCATACGCAGCTACGTGATATATCGCCATTCAAACCCCATCACTGGCCGCACTGGTTCGTTGATCATTTTATTGAGTCGGTAAAAACCATTGATTACGCCAGTCTAAATAAAGACATGATTACCTTTGATAAGCTGGGGCATTCTGAGGTGGAGAAGACGCTAGCGAGTGATAATATTTTATTCTACATCTTTTTGAGTGTGCTGATCAGCGCGGCGGTGGTGGTTTTGCTGTTTAGATATAATGTGGTTGCTTGATGCCATTGCTAAATACCAATCACTGCCGATATTAGCGCATCTTTTCAGTCTGCATAAGAGCGCCTAAAGGTTTCGCTATAGGCGCATGTGAACCATGCCATGCGCTGTGGTTAATTAGTCACCACCCGCTTTTTCCCTGTCAATAGCACTTGCATCAGTGCTTTTTTCTCTTGCTGCAAGTGGGCAAGTTGCTGCTCAAGCAATTCGATTTCGTTATCGGCGCTGGTTAACACGGCGGCGATTTTTTGTTGTTCTTTAAAGGAAGGTAAACTAATGAGCTGATTTTCCATAGTGCCTTTGGTAACGTGCATAAGCCCCATTCCATTGGTCTTGCTCATTAATCTTTGAGTTTCATAATCCAGTAGATAGTACATATAAATCTTATGTAGTAGCTCTGCTTTACATTCAACTTTCCAAATATGATAGTGATATATCGCTTTATTTCCCTGCCAAATAGCAGGGCCAAATGTTGCCGACCACATATAAAGCAGATCGCCTTTATTGCAATACTGATGTTCTGGAAGCGTTAGTGTCGAGTAGTAATAATTTAACCCTCGTCCAGTTAAATTTTGGAGCCTGATTACTGGAGTGCCTTTTTCTTCCCATTCACTCTGTTTATATGCTCGACCGTTGAAGAATTTAGCAACGTCTCCCTGTTTCACTTCTTCCCACTCCCCCACAAACCTCTCCCCATTGTCATCCAGCAAGCGCTTTTTGCCTGTAAGGAGCTGCTGCATCAGGGCTTTTTTCTGCTGGGTGCTGTTGTCAATCAAACGCTCAGTGGTGCTAATCGCTTTGTCCCAAGTGGATAGGATAGTGGCGATTTTTTGTTGTTCTGGGAGAGGTGGAATCGGAACTCGAATTTCTTTAACGATTCCACCGCTTAGATTTTGCTGACCCCCACTATTGGCTAGCTCTCTGATATTTTCATATTGGCTAGTCAAATATTGATAATAATAATCTACGTTGAATCCTGCGTTCAACTGTAGCGCAGCACATGCCTGATTTGTAGAAGCCTCAATTCCAAGTTTAGCTACTTGACCACGAGTTTTCCCTTGACCATACATAGCCATTAAAATAGTATCTTTTGGATATAATTTTGCCGATGAATTTTGAAGACCTTCTTCAGTAATTTTTTGCTCTGTATCAGCAATTACATTGAACTTAACTTCAGCAGTCGTTACCCAAGGAATGGTTCCATTGACCCAATAAGAATCCTTTTTTCTGCTAGGAGTACCACCAGAAGAAACCTGTGCTATGTCCTCTATAACGCCTGACTTCCACCCCTTAGGCACCATAACCCAACTCCTGTAAAAACCCTGCCATCTCAATCTCTAATTGATCCAATTCAGCTTGTAACGACAGACGCTCAACACGTACCGCCTCCAGATCAATCTCCGCTTCTTCTTCAAAGGTATCGACATAGCGCGGGATATTAAGGTTAAAGTCGTTTTCTGCGATTTCATCAAAGCTCGCGAGATAGGCGTATTTATCGACGCTTTGGCGCGCCTTATAGGTCTCAATGACTTTGGCAATATTGTCGTCGGTGAGCTGGTTTTGATTTTTACCTGATTTAAACGCATTACTGGCATCGATAAACAGTACAGAGTCATCAGTTTTGCCACTGACAGGATCAGTTTTATTCTTCTTGAACAGCAAAATAGCCGCTGGAATCCCTGTACCAAAAAACAGCTTTTCGGGCAGACCAATCACCGCATCGAGTAGGTTTTCTCTAATGAGCTGCTCACGGATTTTGCCTTCGCTGGAGGCGCGAAACAGCACGCCATGCGGTACGACCACGCCCATGCGGCCGCCTTGTTTTGATGCAGAGGCAGGCTTGAGGGTTTCAATCATATGACTGATAAAGGCATAATCGCCCTTGGTCTTGGGCGGTACACCGCGATGAAAGCGCCCGTACGGGTCGTCGCTGGCATCGTCATGCCCCCATTTATCCAATGAAAACGGCGGGTTGGCGGTCACCACGTCGAACTGCAATAACTGCTTGCCCTCCGCGTCCAGTAGTAGCGGGTTGCGGATGGTGTCGCCCCACTCGATACGGTGGTTGTCCTCACCGTGGAGGAACATGTTCATCTTGGCGAGCGCCCATGTCGAGCCGATGGCTTCTTGACCGTAGAGGGCGTATTTTTTGGTGCCTGTGGTTTTGCGTATCATCGCGCCGCATTTAATCAGTAGCGAGCCTGAGCCGCATGCAGGGTCACAGATGGCGTCGCCTTCGGTGGGCGCAAGGATGGTGGCGAGCAGGGTCGAGACTTCAGGCGGGGTGTAAAACTCGCCTGCGGTCGCGCCACTACTGGCGGCAAAATGCTTGATGAGGTACTCGTAAGCATTACCAATCACGTCCAAGCTGCCCACGCGCTCGGCGGAGAGGTTCAAGATGTCTTTGCCAAAGTCTTCTAGCAGGTGGCGCAGCAGCTCGTTTTTTTGTTTGTCTTGACCGAGCTTGTCGGTATTAAAGCTGATGTCTTGAAAGACGTTTTTGAGCTTGGTGCCGTTGGCTTCTTCAATCGCGTGTAGCGCCTCGTCAATGCGCTGACCGTTGCCCGGCTGATGGCGCTGCTCGTATAAATCCCAAAAGCTCGCCCCTGCTGGCAACACAAAGCGCTGCTTTGCCATCATGGCGTGGATCAGCTCGGGGTTCTCGTTACCTGAGCCGCCGAACTGCTCAACGAGCTTGGTGTACTCATCCTTATAAACGTCAGATAAGTATTTTAAAAACAGCATGGTCAAAATAAAGTCTTTGTACGTGTCGGCGCTGATGACCCCGCGAAAGGTATCGCAGGCGTTCCAGACGGCTTTATTGATGTCGTCTTGGTTGATTTGGGTGCTCGGCATGATGCGTCCTAAATGCTTTAAAAAACAGATTTTTATAGTGGGGTAATGATAGCAGGGTCTGAGATGGATATCTTGCGTTGGCGCGCATTTGGTTATGAGATATATCGAAGATGGTGTAACATTTGTTTATTTTTATTTTAGGGAGCGGTATGAAGTTATTAGCAGGTTTAGTGATATCGGGTGTTGCACTGACAGCGCAGGCAGCCACTACGGACATATCAGCCACAGCGGATGATGAGGTGGTTACCCAGTTTCCTGTTGAGCAAGCGATGGTAAATATTTTTACCAAACCAGCCGATAGGAAAATGTATGCGTGTTATCAAGGAGGAAAACTGCGATTACGAGATGTCATTACTCCTGTCGGACACATCGAGTTTGACGGCAAGCGGGTCATGGGCGCTCAGCTTACTCGAACGCGTGCTGCTAACGATAAAACTTTGAGTAAATTTGTCGGTATCGATTATTTTACATTAAGGCCGTTAACTTTTTATGGTTTTACGACCAGTGATGGTTTTTACTCTATTGGCACTCAGCATGCCACTATCCCCAAACTGGCGAGCATCGGCGATTCTAGCAACTATATTACTGAGAACGTCTATTCTGACAGCAGCAAACGCCAGCAGGTAACAAAATATACCCAAACGTGGTCGCTATCACAGGCAACAAAGGACACGGCATGGCTGCGTATCCAGACTTCTGGGAGTCTGCTTGCCCATGCAGAACCTAATGAACCAGTCAATGACTATTATAAAATCAATACCAAAGGGGAGATTTTAGCAAGTGGTGAAAAGGTGACTTACTCCTATGGAGACCAGTTTAAAACGGTTAGATATAAAACCAAGCGCTGGCCACTAATGCTGTGTCCAGTACACACCGATGATTTAAGATGATATTTATTATCTTAAGCTCACATGATTGACCTGATCTATATTGCAAGCTACGACCTATCGCTATAAAAAAGCCCCAAACCACTAACAGTCGTTTGGGGTCTTGTTATTTTGTGCCATGTTGTATAGCGCCTTATCATGTGGCGCAATGGCATCGCAATATGGGCTACCGATGATTAAGCGTCATGATCCACATGGCTGCTTAGCACCTTACCCGTCATGCTATCGACCATGACATCATGGACTTGGTTACCGCTACCAATCTCAACTTTATAGACAGGGCTGCCAGCCTCCATATCAAACTCGGCTTCGAGCACCGTACCGTTTAGCGTTTGATTGGCACTATTGATGGCTTGCGACAGGCTGATTTTGGCCTGCTTCATGGTGTTGTATTCTGCCATGTCCTCTCTATCTAAGCGCTCCATCTCATCTTTGATGACTTTGCCTGTATTGGCATTGACGATGATGTCTTGCTCGTTGTTATTGGCAATGATGCTGATCTCGTAATGGTTATTTTCCATACGGTCTTCTTGATCGAACCCCACACTGACGATGTCGCCTGCTACTGTTTTATTGGCCAGCGTCATCGCTTGCGCTAAGCTGATGTTACTTTGCGCTGCTGCGACCGTTGCTGTCATGGCGGTGTTGGTCATGGCCGCTTGGCTCACTGGAATAGCCGCCGCGCTTAGGGTGGCGACACTCAGCGCCACTGCTAATGATTTTTTTAGGTTTGAGGTTTTTTTTATAATCTTGTTCATAATAATGTCCTAAGGGTCTCCTGATAGCTATCAGAGACCGTTATTTAGTGAAACAATGGCATGCGTTAATAATGACATGCCCAATAATCGTGATGTCGAGCAAGATGGTGACACAGCGCCCCGCTTTTTGTCCAAGTGATTTATGCTGATAAAACGTAACTTATGTTGTGTTTACAGCAGTGAACCTTTTATAACTATGTCAATGCGTGAGCAAATTGTTGACCACTTTCCAAAATATGGTGTTTATTAAATAGAACGATGTCGTAATTAGGGGCGATGAGATACTGAAATATGGTCATTTTGATAGACGTTTTGACCAAGTAGGTATTACTCGATAATGCTTCGTTAT
>NZ_JBHNYR010000010.1:0-126266 GCF_054960615.1 Psychrobacter sp. PSi21 | reverse complement strand
AATGGTCATGCCTGGTGATAACGTTGAGATGGGCGTAGAGCTTATCCACCCAATCGCTATGGACAAAGGTCTTCGCTTTGCAATTCGTGAAGGCGGCCGTACTGTAGGCGCTGGCGTTGTTGCTAACGTATTGAACTAATCCATAAGTCTCAGTAATGAGCTTATGAGTTAGTAATAAAAAAGCCGTCCTCATTGAGGACGGCTTTTTTGTGGTTTGCATGTCTTAATGCTACGAGAGTCATCAGGGAAGTTATAAGCGGCAGGATTGGGCACAGGGTTTTTACCGCCTCAAACAGCGGTTATGAATAATTTAAAAAAAATTCGCCATAAAACTTGCATTCTTATTAAAACCTTGTATAATTAGCAGCCTTAACACCCATAGGCGATTGGCTCAATTGGTAGAGCATCGGTCTCCAAAACCGAGGGTTGTAGGTTCGAGTCCTACATCGCCTGCCATCTTTTTATCATATCTTTGCTTTACCTCACCACCTCCAAAGCGAGTCCTTTATGAGCAATAATCAAGATAACCTCGATTCTAAGTTATCTGATGCCAAGGCAGTTGCTAGCGGAATGCTGAGTAAAAATAAGCAAAAGTCAGTTCCCAATACTAGTGCTGTTGAAGTCGCTAAGACGGGTTCGGCAAAAGATATGGTGCTATGGCTATTAGCCATTGTTGCCTTGATTGCAACCACCTTAGTAAATCAATACTTACCTGGATATTGGCAAGCAGCCAATGATCTTTGGGTTCGTGTTGGTATTATTGTGGCATTGATTGTGTTTGCTCTTGTTTGTTTGGCACTCACGCATCAGGGTCGTGCATTTAAGATTTTGCTAAAAGATGCGGCAGTCGAATTACGCCGCGTCACATGGCCAAGTAAAGACGAAACCTTTCAATACACATGGCAAGTAATTGTCATGATCGCGATTGTTGGGTTTTTTGTTTGGCTGTTGGATAACTTTTTTAATTGGTTCGTCGGTTTATTTATTGGTTAGTGGTTACTAGGTAGATGCTGATTAGGCAGATAGTAACAGAATATAAGACGGGCTTTATTTATAACGATTAGGAGCGTGATATGCGTTGGTATATTGTTCAAGCGTTTTCAGGATATGAAAAACAAGTACAACGTTCATTGACCGACCGTATTAATCGTAGTGATTTTGCTAAGTCATTTGGTGATGTGCTTGTGCCTACCGAAGAAGTCGTCGAAATGAAAGACGGCAAAAAACGTAAAAGTGAACGTAAATTCTTTCCAGGCTACGTATTGGTGCAAATGGAAATGAATGATGATACATGGCACATTGTTAATGAATGCCCTCGTATTATGGGTTTCATTGGCGGTACACCAGAAACACCAGCACCGATCACGCAAGTCGAAGCAGACCGTATTTTAAACCGTTTGAATCAGACAGAAACTGCACCGCGTCCGAAGACGTTGTTTGAACCAGGTGAAGAGCTATTGGTTATCGATGGTCCATTCACTGACTTTAAAGGTATGGTTGAAAAAGTAGATTATGAAAAATCGAAACTGCAACTGACGGTAAACGTATTTAATCGACCCACTCAGGTTGAGCTTGAGTTTAGTAAAGTTGAGAAACTGGACTAAATATACATAAACAGGGGAGCTGTTACTGCATTGTAGATCATAAATATCTATAGTCAGTTAGCGTTATCACCCATTTAGGAGAGTATCATGGCTAAGAAGATTGATGGCTACATCAAACTGCAAGTGCCCGCAGGCAAAGCAAATCCTTCACCACCAATTGGTCCAGCATTGGGTCAAAAAGGTGTGAATATCATGGCGTTCTGTAAAGAGTTCAACGCTGCGACTGCAAACCAAGAGCCAGGTTTGCCGATCCCAACTGAGATCACCGTATACAGCGACAAATCTTTCACGTTCATCATGAAGTCACCACCAGCTGCGTTCTTATTGCGCAAAGCTGCTGGCATCGCTAAAGGTTCAGGCACGCCAAACACTACTAAAGTAGGTAGCGTGACTCGTGAGCAACTAGAAGAAATCGTTAAGACTAAAACTGCTGATTTGACTGCTGCTGATCTTGACGCTGCTGTTCGTACCGTTGCTGGTACCGCCCGTTCAATGGGTATTACCGTGGAGGGTGTATAATGTCTAAGCTAACCAAACGTCAAAAAGAAATCCAAAGCCGTATTGACAACGAAAAGCAATACACCGTTGATGAGGCCGTACAAATCCTAAATGATTTGCCACCGCTAAAATTCAAAGAGTCAATCGATATCGCTGTTAACCTAGGTGTTGACCCACGTAAATCAGACCAAGTGGTTCGTGGCGCAACTAACCTACCTGCAGGTACTGGTAAAACCAAACGCGTTGCTGTATTCGCTCAAGGCGCTGCTGCTGAAGCCGCTAAAGAAGCTGGTGCAGACATCGTTGGTTTTGAAGACCTAGCTGAGCAAATCAAAGCCGGTAACATGGACTTTGATGTGGTTATCGCAGCTCCAGATGCGATGCGTGTTGTTGGTCAATTGGGTACAATCTTAGGCCCACGCGGCTTGATGCCAAATCCAAAAGTTGGTACAGTAACGCCAAATGTCGCTGAAGCGGTAACTAACGCTAAAGCAGGTCAGGCTCAGTACCGTGTTGATAAAGCGGGTATCATCCACGCAACTATCGGCCAAGTTGGCTTCACTGCTGAGCAGATTCAGCAAAACGCTCAAGCAATTATTGCTGATCTAAAGCGTGCTAAGCCTGCAACGTCTAAAGGTATTTACATCAAGAAAATTACTTTATCTAGCACTATGGGTCCAGGTTTAGCTATTGATGCTGTACCTTTTCGTACTGCTAAGTAAGTAATCAGATATCAGCTATATCATAGCTTAGATGCAGTGGTTGGTTTTTAAAACCCGCATCAACTTTTGTATAAAGAATTAGGTCAGCGCAGCATCTGCTGCGCTGTCTAAGACCGTAGGTAGAAAGCGGTTTGTTAATCTCATAACAGCCTAATAGGATTTTATGAGGTCAGTGAGCTGATTTTGTTAATCGACGACAGATGAAAATCTTAGTTGTCCTACGCAGACGGTGACCCACACAGTTTACGACAAGAGCCAATAGGGGTAGGTGACCTATTACTCGACGTCATTCTGATAACGGTGCCGTAATCAGTCGTTACTGGTAGGCAAATGGCTACTGGTAATGTGTCGTATCAAGTCAGTTCTATTGTTATCTTGAGCAGTCATATGCTCGGGTGAGAAGGAATTGATAAGATTAAGGAGTCAACTTATGGCATTAACGCTAGAACAAAAACAACAAGTTGTGGCTGAAGTGTCTGAAGTTGCTGCTAATGCTTACTCAGCAGTAGCTGCCGAATATCACGGTATTGGTGTTGCTCAGCTTACTAAGCTGCGCGAACAAGCCCGTGAAAAAGGCGTCGTTTTGAAAGTGGTGAAAAACACCCTAGCAAAACGCGCTTTTGAAGGCACTAATTTTGAGAGCATGTCAGACAGTATGACTGGTCCATTACTTTTGGCTTTCTCTATGGAAGATTTGGGATCTGCAGCACGAGTCATTTTTGACTTTAGCAAAGATAACAAAGCTTTAGAGACCAAATTAGTATCAGTCGGCGGTGAAGTTTATGGCCCAGAAGAGCTAGAGCGCGTATCGAAGCTACCAACTCGCGACGAAGCAATCTCTATCTTGATGGCTACTATGAATGCACCAGTGACCAAGCTTGTCCAGACTATGAACGCAGTTCCTGGCAAATTTGTTCGCACTGTAGCAGCAATCAAAGACGCAAAAGAAGCTGCTTAATTGCTTGTTTTAACGAAACTTTGACATCGCAGGTTATCACTTATTGTCATATCTGGCAGGTAATCTTAGCGATATTAAAATCATTTAATTTTTATCAGATAACGGAGAGTTCTCATGGCACTATCTAAAGAAGATGTGTTAAACGCAATCGCTGAAATGTCAGTAATGGAAATCGTTGAGCTAATCAGCGACATGGAAGAAAAATTCGGCGTAACTGCTGCCGTTGCTGCTGCACCTGCTGCTGCCGGTCCAGCTACTGCTGCTGCTGAAGAAAAAGACGAATTTGACGTTGTTCTTACTAGCTTTGGCGAAAAGAAAGTTGCTGTCATTAAAGCCGTTCGTGAAGCGACTGGCCTTGGCTTAAAAGAAGCGAAAGACTTGGTTGAAAGTGCTCCAGCACCAATCAAAGAAGCTGCATCTAAAGCTGAAGCTGAAGAGTTGAAGAAGAAGCTTGAAGAAGCTGGTGCTTCTGTTGACCTAAAATAAGTTCAACACAGCTCGAAAAAAAAAGCTGGTAATGCCTTGCATTGCCAGCTTTTTTTTACTATAATTCGTAGCTTGACCTTTTGTGTCTGCCAACATACGTATGCATTAACGGTGGATACCCATCAAAAGGACAGACGATATACATGCACGCAAAAACGCCAGTTTTTATAATCAGTTGATATGGGCTAGACGTCGGTAGATGTTTGGCACTTTTTTGTGTCTGTATACTTTCCTGATCACGACAACGTTTTTATTTATTCTCATTCATTTTGATACTAAGTAGCTTAGCATGGTTCTGCTGTTGATGTGCAGACCTAAAAACAGTTTATCCGGTGATGACGCCGCTTTCGCTAAGCTGGTATCTATTTTTAAATGAGTGAAGACAAAACGCCTTAATCAATACGCTGATAGCTGTATAGATAGAGGCATTGTAAGATCACTTTTAAAATTAAGCACCAAGATTGAGCATTTACCATCTGCTTAACATAAATAAAGTTAGATGACTGATTATTAAGACATGTTGTAGTAATAATTGTTTCTTTCATTATCGTCTACGTTGCCAAATTTGTATAGTATTTATACCGATTGGCCTCGCTTTCAATTTGTTTTCACGTCTACTGTAAGGACTCTCGATGGCATATTCTTATACTGAAAAAAAGCGTATTCGCAAAAGTTTTGCCGAATTGCCCACTGTGATGGACATTCCCTACTTATTGTCTATTCAAGTAGATTCTTACGAGCATTTTTTGCAAGAGCATAAAAAACCAAAAGCTCGTGAGAATACTGGCCTTCAAGCTGCGTTTTCTTCTATTTTCCCAATTGAGAGTCACTCTGGTAATGCTGAGTTGCAATTCGTTGAGTATCATTTAGGTACGCCTGAGTTTGATGAGCGTGAGTGTATCTTGCGTGGTTCGACATTTGCAGCACCTATGCGAGTCAAAATTCGTCTGATTATTAAAGACAAAGACAGCAAAGATAAAGACAGTAAAGCGGCCATCAAAGATATCCGCGAGCAAAGTGTCTATATGGGTGAAATCCCATTGATGACTGAAAATGGTACCTTTATTATCAATGGTACTGAGCGTGTTATTGTCTCTCAGCTACATCGTTCACCTGGTGTGTTCTTTGATCATGATAAAGGCAAGTCACACTCAAGTGGTAAGGTGCTTTATAACGCCCGTATCATTCCTTACCGTGGTTCATGGTTAGACTTTGAATTTGACGCAAAAGACTTAGTATTTGCTCGTATTGACCGTCGCCGTAAGCTATTGGCCTCTATCATTTTGCGCGCGCTTGGTCTTACCACCTCTGAAATCTTAGATATTTTCTTTGATAAAGTTGCGGTTTATAAAGGTGAAGAGCAGTTCGAAATCGATTTGGTTGCTGATCGTCTGCGCGGTGAGATGGCGCAGTTTGATATCGTATCACCTGAAGGTGACGTTATCGTAGAGCAAGGCAAGCGTATCAACGCACGCCGCATTCGTCAGCTCGAACAAGCAGGTATGACCAAAATTGCAGTGCCTGACGAATACTTGTACGAGCGTATTTTGGCTGAAGACATCGTGGTGAATGATGAAATCATTGCCAAAGCCAATACGCCAATTGACCATGAATTATTGGTCAAGTTGAGTGCGTTTGAGGCCAGTGAGTCTATCAAAGAATTCAGCATCTTGTTTACGAACGATATCGATCAAGGCAGTTATATTGCTGACACGCTACGTGCGGATAGTACCTCAAGCCGTGAAGAAGCATTGATCGAAATCTATAAAGTCATGCGTCCAGGTGAGCCACCAACGGTTGATACTGCTGAGAAACTGTTTGAGAGCATGTTCTTTAATGCAGATCGTTATGACTTATCAAATGTCGGCCGTATGAAGTTCAACCGTCGCCTAGGCCTTGAGTTTGATAACACTGATGATCCTGATGTGCAGCGCGAGCGCAGCGTATTGACCAACGATGACATCGTTAACGTTTTAAAAGAGCTGATCGAGATTCGTAACGGTCGCGGCGATGTGGATGATATTGACCATCTTGGTAACCGCCGTATTCGTTCAGTGGGCGAAATGGCAGAGAACCAGTTCCGCGTGGGTCTGGTACGTGTTGAGCGTGCGGTAAAAGAGCGTTTAAGCTCAGCGGAATCAGATAACTTATCACCGCAAGATTTGATCAACTCTAAGCCAGTTGCGGCGGCAGTAAAAGAATTCTTTGGTTCAAGCCAGTTGTCACAGTTTATGGATCAGAACAATCCGTTGTCTGAGGTGACCCATAAACGCCGTGTATCCGCATTAGGGCCAGGTGGTCTAACGCGTGAACGTGCAGGCTTTGAAGTACGTGACGTACATGATACCCATTATGGTCGTGTCTGTCCGATTGAGACTCCTGAGGGTCCAAACATTGGTCTGATTAACTCACTAGCGACGTTTGCTAAAACCAATAGCTTTGGTTTCCTAGAAACGCCTTATCGCCGTGTGGTTGATGGTAAAGTGACTGATGATATTGAGTACCTATCAGCGATTGAAGAAGTCGGTACAGTCATTGCACAGGCTGATTCGCCAATGACGGAAGAAGGTGCGTTATCTGACGAGATGGTCAGTGTGCGTAGCTATGGTGAATTTGTTCGTATGCCGCCAGAAAAAGTGACGCATATGGATGTGTCACCAAGTCAGGTTGTCTCAGTTGCCGCAGGTTTGATTCCGTTCCTAGAGCATGATGATGCTAACCGTGCCTTGATGGGCTCGAACATGCAGCGTCAGGCAGTACCAACACTACGTGCTGATAAGCCGCTAGTAGGTACGGGTATGGAGCGTTATGTTGCTCGTGACTCTGGTGTTTGTGTGATCGCTAAGCGTGGCGGCGTGATTGAAGACGTTGACGCCTCACGTATCGTGGTTCGTGTTAACGAAGATGAGATGACTGCTGGTGAAGCGGGTATCGATATCTATAACTTGATCAAATACACGCGCTCTAACCAAAACACTTGTATCAACCAACGTATCATCGTTAACCAAGGTGACGAGATCGCTTTGGGTGATATTTTGGCTGATGGTCCATCAACGGATCTTGGTGAGCTTGCACTTGGTCAGAACATTCGCATCGCCTTTATGCCGTGGAATGGTTACAACTTCGAAGATTCAATCTTGCTGTCTGAAAAAGTGGTAAAAGAAGATCGTTTCACCACCATCCATATCCAAGAATTAACCTGTGTTGCTCGTGATACCAAGCTAGGTACAGAAGAGATTACTGGTGATATTCCAAACGTTGGTGAAGCAGCATTATCGAGCCTTGATGAAGCGGGTATTGTCTATATCGGTGCTGAAGTCGATGCTGGTGATATCTTAGTTGGTAAAGTCACGCCAAAAGGTGAGACGCAACTGACGCCAGAAGAGAAACTACTACGGGCCATCTTTGGGGAAAAAGCAGCGGATGTGAAGGACACTTCACTACGCGTACCGACCTCAAGTAAAGGGACGGTTATCGATGTACAAGTCTTTACCCGTGATGGCGTCGAAAAAGATGCGCGCGCGCGTTCGATTGAAAAATCACAGCTTGACAGCTATCGCAAAGACTTAAAAGAAGAGCTACGTATTTTTGAAGAAGCGGCTCGTGGTCGTATCAGCAATTTGCTTGATGGTCAAAAAGTCAGCGGCGGCGCTGGTCTAAAAGCGGGCACCGTCATGGCGTCAGCAGATATGCAAGACATGACACTTGAAACGCTGCTCGATATCCAGCCTGTTGAGGAAGAAATCTCTGAGCGTCTGACGCAAATCGCTGATTACTTGGTTGATAAGCAAAAAGACATTGATGTGAAATTTGCTGAGAAAAAACGCAAATTGACCGCTGGTGATGACTTGCAACATGGCGTTCAAAAAATCGTTAAAGTATATCTTGCGGTTAAGCGTCGTATTCAGCCTGGTGATAAGATGGCGGGTCGTCACGGAAACAAAGGTGTGGTATCACGCATCATGCCAGTTGAAGACATGCCGTATGATGAAAATGGTAATACCGTTGACATCGTCTTGAATCCACTTGGTGTACCGTCTCGTATGAACATCGGTCAGGTGCTAGAGACGCATTTGGGTATGGCAGCGAAAGGCTTGGGTGAAAAGATCGACGGTATGCTCAAATCACAAGCCGCGATCAAAGAGCTACGCGCTTTCTTGGACAAAATCTACAACCAAGTTGGCGGTGAGCAAGTAGACCTTGATAGCTTAGATGATGATGACATCATGGCGCTGTCAGCCAACTTGCGCGGCGGTGTACCGATGGGTACAGCAGTGTTTGATGGCGCAAGAGAAAGCCAAGTCAAAGACTTGCTTGAGCTTGCTGGTATGGATCGTGATGGTCAGCAGACCTTGTATGATGGTCGTACGGGTCAACAGTTTGATCGTAAAGTAACTGTCGGCTACATGTATATGCTCAAATTGAACCATTTGGTTGATGACAAAATGCATGCGCGTTCAACGGGTTCTTACTCGCTAGTCACGCAGCAGCCACTTGGCGGTAAAGCGCAGTTTGGTGGTCAGCGCTTTGGTGAGATGGAAGTATGGGCACTAGAAGCTTATGGCGCCACATACACGCTGCAAGAGATGCTGACGGTGAAGTCGGATGATGTTGAAGGTCGTACACGTATGTACAAAAACATCGTCGATGGTGAGCAATACATGGATCCTGGTATGCCTGAATCCTTCAATGTATTGACCAAAGAAATCAAATCACTAGGTATTAATATTGAGCTAAAAGAAACGCATTAATATGACGCTTGGCTCAGTAGAATACCGCTATTGATACCCAGCTCATGTTGTCGCGTTGCCAAAAGCAGTATGCTGATTGCTGCTGCTTTTGGTGATTTATCTCATTCCTATTCATTGCCTTCATTCATCTGGTCGGTATCATGATATGCGTTACCAGATGATTATAAAGATAACGGAGAAGCAACTTGAAAGATTTACTCGATATTATGCAAAGCCCCGCAGCGGGCGGTAACCGTGAATTTGATAGCATTCAGATTACTTTGGCCTCACCTGATACCATCAAATCATGGTCACATGGTGAAGTTAAAAAGCCTGAAACCATCAACTATCGTACGTTCAAGCCTGAGCGTGATGGTTTGTTTTGTGCCAAGATTTTTGGCCCTGTAAAAGATTTTGAATGTTTATGTGGTAAATACAAGCGCCGTAAGTTCCAAGGCGTGATTTGTGAAAAATGTGGCGTTGAAGTCACCACTGCCAAAGTTCGTCGTGACCGCATGGGTCATATCGACCTTGCCAGTCCTGTTGCTCATATTTGGTTTTTAAAGTCATTACCAAGCCGTATTGGTCTATTGCTAGACATGACGCTACGCGATATCGAGCGCGTACTGTATTTTGAAAGCTATATCGTTACTGAGCCAGGTTTGACCAGCTTAGAGAAGTATCAGCTATTAGACGATGAAGACTACTACAAAGCCCTAGAAGAGTTTGGTGATGAGTTTGTTGCCAAAATGGGTGCTGAAGCGGTTCAAGATCTATTAAAAGATATCGATATCGATCTTGAGATTGATGAGCTGCGTGAAGCGATTCCGCAAACAGGCTCTGAAACCAAGCTTAAGAAGATGTCTAAGCGTCTAAAGTTGTTAGAAGCATTCCGTGATTCTAACAATAAGCCTGAGTGGATGGTCATGACCATCTTGCCAGTACTACCACCAGATTTGCGCCCATTGGTACCACTAGAAGGTGGCCGTTTTGCGACGTCAGATCTGAACGATCTATATCGCCGCGTGATTAACCGTAACAACCGTCTTAAGCGTCTGCTTGAGCTGAGCGCGCCTGACATTATCGTACGTAACGAAAAGCGTATGCTGCAAGAGTCAGTGGATGCGTTACTTGATAACGGTCGTCGTGGTCGTGCCATCACTGGTAGCAACAAGCGTCCATTGAAATCTTTGGCTGATATGATCAAAGGTAAGCAAGGTCGTTTCCGTCAAAACCTTTTGGGTAAACGTGTGGATTACTCTGGCCGTTCGGTCATCGTTGTTGGTCCAACGCTGCGCCTGCATCAGTGTGGTCTACCAAAGAAAATGGCGCTTGAGCTGTTCAAGCCATTTACGTATTCAAAACTATTGTCACACGGCATGGCGACCACCATCAAAGCTGCTAAGAAAATGGTAGAGCGTGAAGAGCCACAAGTGTGGGATATGCTGGCCATGGTGATCCGTGAGCATCCAGTACTGCTAAACCGTGCACCAACGTTGCACCGTTTGGGTCTGCAAGCGTTTGAGCCGGTACTGATTGAAGGTAAAGCCATTCAATTGCATCCGCTGGTTTGTACCGCATTTAACGCCGATTTCGATGGTGACCAAATGGCCGTACACGTGCCATTGACCTTAGAGGCGCAGCTTGAATCACGTGCGTTGATGATGTCGACCAACAACATCTTGTCACCAGCCAACGGTGATCCAATCATCGTACCGTCACAAGACGTTGTATTGGGCCTGTATTACATCAGCCGCTCGTCAGTGAACGTCAAAGGCGAGGGCATGGTTTTTGCCTCAGTTAATGAAGCACTGCGTGCCATTGGTTCTAACGATTTGCATGTCAACGCTAAGATCAAAGTGCGTGTGACTGAAACGCAAATTGATGAAGACGGTAATCAGACCAAAGAAATCAGCTTGAAAGAAACGGTTGCTGGTCGTCTATTGATCTGGAACATCATGCCAAAAGGTATGACCTTTGAAGAGTGCAACCAAGAGATGACGAAAAAGAACATTTCGCGTCTTATTAACTCTTGCTATCGTAAGTTGGGTGTCAAAGACAGCGTCATGTTTGCTGACCAATTGATGTATCTTGGTTTTGCACAAGCTACCTTGTCTGGTGTGTCGATTGGTATCGAAGACATGGTTATTCCGCCAATGAAAAAACAGATTATCGAAACGGCAGAAGCCGAGGTTCGTGAAATTGAAGATCAGTTTGAGCAAGGCTTTGTAACCGCTGGTGAGCGCTATAACAAAGTGGTTGATATTTGGTCACGTACCAATGATAAAGTCGCGAAAGCGATGATGGATAACTTGGCTACTGATAAAGTAACCAATGCTAAAGGCGATGAAGAAGAGCAAAAATCATTTAACTCGATCTTCATCATGTCGGATTCTGGTGCTCGTGGTAGTGCGGCTCAGATTCGTCAGTTGGCTGGTATGCGTGGCTTGATGGCAAAACCAGATGGCTCGATTATTGAAACCCCAATTAAAGCCAACTTCCGTGAAGGTTTGACGGTACTTCAGTACTTCATTTCAACGCACGGTGCGCGTAAAGGTTTGGCCGATACCGCATTGAAAACAGCGAACTCAGGTTACCTAACCCGTCGTTTGGTTGACGTGGCGCAAGATTTGGTTATCACCAGTGATGATTGTGGTACAGATCAAGGCTTGCTCATGACGCCGCATATCCAAGGTGGCGAGATCATTGAAAAATTGGGCGATCTCGTACTGGGTCGTGTGACGGCACGTGACGTGACGTACAATAATGATGAAAGTAAAGTATTGATTCCAGCAGGTACGCTCATCGATGAGCATTGGGTCAACATCCTTGATGAAAACGCGATTGATGATATCTGGGTACGCTCAGTTATTACCTGTGACGTAGCGCACGGCGTATGTTCACAGTGTTATGGTCGTGACTTGGCACGTGGTCATAAAGTGAATATTGGTGAGTCAGTCGGTGTCATGGCCGCACAGTCTATTGGTGAGCCGGGTACTCAGTTGACCATGCGTACATTCCACGTGGGCGGGGCAGCAAGCTCAGCATCTGTGGACAACAGCATTACGGTACGCAATGCAGGTCAGGCGCACTTCCATAACATGAAGACGGTTGAGCACACTGATGGCCACTTGGTTATCGTCTCTCGTTCTGCAGAAATCGCCTTGACTGATGATTTGGGCCGTGAGCGTGAACGTTATAAAGTACCATACGGTGCTAGTGTATTGGTTAAAAGCAGTGACCAAGTTGATGGTGGTCAAACCATCGCCAAGTGGGATCCGCACACACATCCAATCATCACTGAATTTGCGGGTCAAGCGCGCTTTAGCGACATCACTGATGGTCAGACAGCGACTGTGAAGATTGATGAAGCAACAGGTATGAGTTCGTTTGAAATTTTGGCCACGCGTGATCGCTCAAGCTCAGCAAAAGACTTACGTCCAGCCATTATCTTGAATACAGACGAAGGTAAAGAAGTGGTTTACTTCTTGCCAGCTGAAACTATCATCCGCGTCAGCGATGGTGAAAAAGTCGCTGCTGGCTCAGTACTGGGCCGTGTACCACAAGCCTCTTCAGGTACGAAAGACATTACCGGTGGTCTACCACGTGTTGCTGACTTATTTGAAGCACGTCGTCCGAAAGATCATGCCATTATGGCTGAAATGACGGGTGTGGTAAGCTTTGGTAAAGAGACCAAAGGTAAAAACCGCTTTATCATTACCAATGAAGATGGTGAAGTCCATGAAGAGCTGATCCCTAAATGGCGTCAGATCAACGTCTTTGAAAATGAGACGGTAGAGCGTGGTGAGGTGATTGCTGATGGCCCACAAAATCCACATGACATCTTGCGTCTGAAAGGTGAAACAGCGCTTGCCAACTATATCGTCAACGAAGTACAAGACGTTTATCGTTTGCAAGGGGTGAAGATCAACGACAAGCACATCGAAGTGATTATTCGTCAGATGCTACGTAAAGTTGAAGTCACTGACGGTGGCGATTCAAGTCACTTCAAAGGTGATCAAGTTGAGTATGCTGATGTGAAAGCATTGAATGCACAGCTTGTGGGTGATGATAAATTCCCAGTTCAGTATGAGCGTCAATTATTGGGTATCACCAAAGCCAGCCTAGCGACGGAAAGCTTTATCTCAGCGGCCTCATTCCAGGAAACCACGCGTGTACTTACTGCGGCGGCCGTTACTGGTAAAGTCGATGAGCTACGCGGCTTGAAAGAAAATGTCGTGGTTGGTCGCTTGATCCCAGCAGGTACGGGTCTGGCATATCATAAAGCTCGCAAAGAAAAAGCTGAGCAAAAACTGCAAGATAAAGACTTAAATGCAGCCTTTGATATGACTGCCAGCACTGATAGCAAAGATTTTGCCAGCTTTGATGAAGCATTTGCTCAAGAGCTTAACCAAGATAACTAATAGCTTGAAGCAGTTTTAATTCGATAAAAAAGCCAGCCTAAGTCGCTGGCTTTTTTATGTCTGTAAAAAAGTATAAGATGTCAGAGGTATTCATAAAGTACGCCTTGTGTATGTGAGGCGGCATATCGTTGCATCAGCTGTAATTAAGGTTTTATTTAACTATTTCAAATAAGGATAAACACATGGCAGGGAAGAGTCGCGTTGCAAAATATCAAGCAGATCGCACCAATCAAAAACTTTATTTTTGTCGTCTTGCTTGTCAATCGGCAGCGGCGACAGCCGACAAGCAACTGTACCAAGCTCACTGTGAAACCGCTATTTTTCATCTATACGGCACGCATTTGGCTTTTCTGCAGGAGTTGTCACAATTTTATGGTTTGAGCTTAAATGCGCCTAATCTTACCGATATAGAAGCCGCATTAGCGCTCAGGACGCAAGTGTCGCCAGAAGTGCAGCGGCTACAGCAACTATTAGAGCGAGGGTTTTTAGCCGATATTGACCATGCTTATCAGCGCTGCTTGTATGCTGTGTTACCAGCTGATAGTAATGAAGGCAGCGCCAATGTGTTGGACAGTACCGCGCAAGACTTGATTGTGAACGTAGTAACGTTATCCAACCAGTGGTTACCTGATGAGGGCACGATACGTGAATGGCGGCAGCAGTTTTTGGCATTGATTGAGCAGCTGCGTGCAGGTATGGTGGAGTATTAACCAAAAACTTCAGTAATTGCAGCCGATAAAAAAAGCTTATCGCCCAGAATGCGATAAGCTTTTTTATATGCAGTATTTTATCATTGATAAGACCGTCATCTGTATGGCGACTGATGCATAGTTATTCGGGCATTGGCGGCATCTGCTCTGCAGGTGTGGTTCTCAGAGGACTAGGCTGATTTTGATCACTGATCGGGCTATTAGTCACAGTGTCAACTGGCTCAGGTAGCAGTCGCTGTTGAATCGTGGGTTTAATGGGTTTTCTGGCACTATTGTCGTCAACATCTGCTTCAGTGGTTGTTGTTGCCACGACACCCTCATCCCTCATTTCTATAACATGCTGTTCTTGCTGTTCAGCTTTTGAGCGATTGTTAACCGTTACCCACTGGTGCGGAGTATCTTTGAGTTGTGACTTCATAAAATCCATCCAGACGGGTAGTGCTGCCACGCCACCGTATTCATGACGGCCAAGTGTTGAGGGCTGATCAAAGCCCATCCATACTACGGTAGCATTGGTTGGATGAAAGCCTGCAAACCAAGCGTCTTTGGCTTCGTTAGTGGTACCCGTTTTACCGCCGATATCGTCACGACCCAGCGCGCGTGCGCGCACAGCAGTACCATGTCGTACCACATCGCGCAAAATACTGGCCATATCGTAAGCCACTTTTGCTTTTAATATTCGCGGTGCTTGCTCAGCGTAGACATATTCAGTCTTAGGTGCTTTTAGACGATCGGCAGCTGGGCTAGCGTCATATACACGCAGACGTTTTTCTTCAGCTTGTTTGGCTTGTTCTGTCTCAGTATCTACTGTGTCAGCTTCAACACCATCTGCATCAGCGATGGGTTTGTCTTGTTCATCGATTAGGGCTTGTTTGTCCGCATCAATTTTTTCATTGAAACATGTGGCACAGGCCTGCTGAGGATTGGCTTGAAATAATAACTCATTGTCGTAGTTATAAATCTGGTCAATAAAGTAAGGTTGGATACGGTGTCCACCATTAGCAAAGGTAGAGTAGGCTGTGGCCATCTGTAGTGGCGTGGCTTGACCAGTGCCGAGTGCCAACGAGAGAGTGGTTGGCAGTTTCTCCTTATCAAGGCCAAACTGATCAAGCAAGTTACGAGCATCAGAAACGCCAACTGCTTGTAATAAGCGGATAGACACCAAATTACGTGACAAGTATAGGCCGCGGCGTAGCGTGATATTGCCCAGAAAACGACCGTCTGAGTTTTTTGGTTCCCAGTCACCCACTCGAATAGGGCGATCTGAAACGATACTGTCGGGCTTATACCCTTTTTCTAAAGCTGTGGTATAAATGAGGGGCTTTATGGTCGACCCAGGTTGGCGCCAGCCCTGTAAAGCTCGATTAAACTTACTGCGACCAAAGTCAAAACCGCCGACCAGCGCGTTTAATGCACCAGTATCTGGATTCAAGGACACCAAGCTGCCCTGTACTTTTGGAATTTGTCCCAATTGCCAATTGCCATTATCAGTTGCAATCAAACGCACGATATCATTTTCATTAACCACGTCTTTTGCGCTTTTCGGATAATAACCAATGCGGTCAGCGGAGATATATTTACGAGCCCATCTGATGCCTGACCAGTTTACGGTCACATTTTCACCTGAGGCCATAGTAGCCTCAAAACTACGAGCGTTGACCTTGGTAACTTTTGCAGGGTACATGCTACCGTAGCGTTGAAAATCACTGAGTGGCTTATCATTGGCTTCAGCGCCGCGCCAGCCGTGGCGATGATCGTAAGCAACTAGACCTTTTAAGATAGCCGATTCAGCAGCTACTTGTGCTTTACTATCAACCGTCAAGCGCACACGCCAGCCACCATTGATTACCTGTTCGCCATAGCGATTGACCAGTGCGTAACGGGTCATCTCTGCTAAATACGGCATGTTGACATCAAGTTTTTCTTTATAGAGGTTAAGACCAATGGGTGCGTTTACGGCTTCTTTGTATTGTGCTTCAGTGATATAACCCAGCTCATGCATACGGCCAATGATCCAATTGCGCCGTGTTAACGCTCGGCTTGGGTTGGCAACAGGATTATATTTAGAAGGCGCTTTTGGCAAGCCTGCCAGCATTGCCATTTCGGCGATGGTCAGATGATCAAGTGATTTGCTATAGTATTTTTTCGCCGCTGCCCGAATACCATAAGCACCTTCACCAAGATAGATCTTGTTTACATATAAGGTTAAAATCTCATTTTTACTAAGCTCATCTTCCATTTTGCGAGCCACAAAAAGCTCAGTCAGTTTCCGATTTAAAGTGCGCTCAGGGCTTAAAAAGTAATTTTTGGCAACCTGCATGGTAATGGTTGAACCGCCTGTTTGGCCTTCGTCATCGGTAACCACTTCAGTGACCGCACGCCCAAGCCCCTTAATACTGATGCCACTATGCTGAAAGAAGGAAGCATCTTCTGCTGCTAAAAATGCATGAGTCAAATCATCTGGGATCTCGTCGAAAGTGACTGGCAGAGACATACGATTGCCGTATTGTCCAACCAATTTATCATCGCTACTATAAATCTGTAAGGGCATCTCAAGGCTTGCGGTTTTAATTTCTTGGATGCTCGGTAGCGTCGGTGAAAGGTACATAGCCATACCATAAAAACCAATTGGTACCGCTAGTGCCAGTACGACTGCTAAGGCAAGACCAGCAACAACAAGTTTCACTAAAAAATGTATGATATAAACAGGCGCTTTTTTTTCGGTCATAATGAGACTTATTGATTAGAATGTGCAACAGATGACGCATTATACATTGAAGGAAATATGCAGGTCACATAAAAAGTGTAATTTCTCTACTATAGTTTCTTTAAATACTTGAAACTGTCTGTTAAGTAACGTATTGTATTCAATTATTACAAATACCCATCAGATCGTACATTTTATATAAGGTATAGAGTTTGTGAGGCTATTTTCTTCTAAAGGTCAGCGTTTGGTGGGGGTAGACATCTCTGCTACTTCGGTCAAACTTGTTGATATACAGCGTCAGCAAGGAATATTCCACCTTAAGTCATATGCTATTGAGCGACTATTGCCCGGCGCAGTGGTTGATAAATTGATTGTTGATGCTGAGCTGGTTGGTGATGCAATCATGCGGGCCGCGCGGCACTGTCATGTGGCTGGTGTAGATGCAGCAACGGCGGTTTCTGGTTCATCAGTCATCACCAAAATTATTGATATGGATATGAAGTTGACCGACGTTGAGCGTGAAGCTCAGATTCGTTTAGATGCTGATCAATATATTCCTTATCCGCTAGAGGAAGTGAATCTCGATTTTGAGGTGTTAGGCCCTTCATTAGTTGATGAGAATATGGTGCAAGTTTTGCTCGCCGCATCGCGTTCAGAAAACGTCGATCAGCGTGTGGACGCTCTCGTTTTTGGTGGACTAAAAGCAAAAGTTATTGATATTGAATCTCATGCTATTGAGCGTGCATTTGGATTAATGGCAAGTTATCTACCAGATCTACCACAATTGGTAGCATTGGTAGATATTGGTCACAATCAAACCACGCTATATGTCATCAAAGATGGTGAGTTTGTATACAGTCGCGAGCAGTTATTCGGTGGCATACAGTTAACAGAAGCCATTCAGAATCGATATGGACTGTCTTTTGAGGAGGCAACCATCAGCAAGCGTGAACGTAGCTTACCTGATGACTATTATTCAGAAATTCTAACCCCTTTTATGGAAAGTGCCATTCAGCAAATCACGCGATCGTTGCAGTTTTATTTTTCATCCAGTCCTTATAGCAGCATTGACCACTTGGTGCTTGCTGGTGGCAGCAGCTCAATGTCTGGTCTGTCTGGAATGGTACAGCAAAAGCTTGGCGTACCAGTCACTGTTGCTAATCCATTTGTCAAAATGACCCTAGATCCTTATATTGATAGTGAGCAGCTAGCAGTTGACGCGCCAAGCTTGATGGCTGCTTGTGGTTTGGCATTAAGGAGCTTTGACTGATGGCTCATATTAACCTGTTACCGTGGCGCCAAGAAGAACGTGAGCGCCGCAACAAAGAATTTATTACTTTGGTCGCAGCAGTCACTTTGCTTGCCTTACTGACAGCATTTGCGACATGGAGTTATTTTAACAATGAGTTGGCTGAGCAATTAGATGCTAATGCTTTGATTGAGCAGGAAAATGCACGTTTAGATACTGCGTTAACAGAAATCGATAGTTTAGAGCAGCGACGTGATGACATCGTTTCACGTATGCAGGTGATTCAAGACTTGCAAGGTCGCCGCCCTGTGCCAGTACATCTTTGGGATGACATTGCCAAAGCAATTCCATCTGCATTGTATCTCAATAACTTGAAACGGCAAGATGATCTTATTACGCTAACTGGTAAAGCTGATAATCCAAATGTGGTATCAAACTTGATTCGCAATTTAGACAATAGCGAATGGATGGATAATTCAGCAGTACGGACCATTCAGCAAGATATCACTGCTTATGCATCAGCACCAACGCTGCCTCAAGCATCTACTACAGGTGAACAGCCTCGTCCTGTTTATCCTGAAGACAGTTATGTACAATTTGTAGTCACCACAGAAGTGCAGCATGCCACAGAGACTGAAGAAGATGAGATAGCAGGTAATAATACAGCTGCCGTGGGAGATGCCTCATGAAACTGGCTCGCAAAAAATTACTGTTAAAAAAGAAAAAAACGATAGCATCGCCCAAAAAATCTTTTGATTTCAACGAATTTCGTAGCAGTTTTGAATCTTTAGATAATGACAATTACGGTAGCTGGCCAGCCCCCGTTAAAGTGACCATACTGGTATTGATTTGTGCTTTTATTGGTGCACTTGCTTGGGCGCTACCGATTAGCAATAAAATTGATGCTATTGATGCTGCTGAAAGCCAACAACAGACCTTGCTTGAGAGTTACCGTGAAAAAGAATCACGTGCTCGGCACTTAGCGGCTTATAAGGATCAGGTCACACAAATGGAGATAGAATTCAATACGCTGCTCGACCAGTTACCAAAAGAGACGCGGGTTTCAGAACTGGTTGATGGTATTAACATGACTGGAGTCGGCAGTAATATTCGCTTCCAAGATATTTCTGTTGAACCAGAGCTTGAGAATGAATTCTTTATTGAACAGCCTATACGTATCGCCGCTTTAGGTGAGTATCACCAATTTGGTAGCTTTATTAGTGGTCTTGCTGCTTTGCCTCGTATTATCACTATGCATGATTTTGAGGTCAGCAACCCGCAACCCACATTAGATGCAGTTCCAGAGCTGAATCTGGTACTACAAACCAAAACCTACCGCTCAAAAGAAATCACAGAAGATGCCGCAGCTGTTCCTGAAGCAGCAGCTACCGCGGGAGGTAATTGATGATAAATCGATCATTTATGTTCGCAGCTATAGGAATAACTAGCGTGTTATTGAGTGGTTGCGCTGACCGTATCGGAATGGCAGAGCAGGATATGGAGGCGATTCGTAATTCGCCAGCACAGCCGATTGCAGATGCGCCAAAGGCGGAGCTGATAGAGGATTTTGTATACAGTGCCAACATGGTACGAAGCCCCTTTTTGCCACCAAGCTTAGTTAACGTACAAGGACCTACTACCGCCATTGATGGTGTTCGTCCTGATATTACTCGCACAAAACAACCGCTAGAGCAATATGAGCTTTCTCAGCTTACGTTTCGCGGGATGGTAGTTTCACCAGAAGGTCAGGAGTACGCGCTTGTGCAACGTCCGGATGGCTCGGTTGCCAGTGTGAAAGTTGGTGATTATCTCGGGTTGAATAATGGCCGTATCGTTGAGATCACACCGACCCAAATTAATTTGATTGAAATTGTGCCAGATAATCGTGCTGGGTTTATCGAAAGACCGCAGTCGTTGGTTTCTCCTATCAACTAAGTTGGCATATTTTTTGAGGAATAAATAATGACAGTACGCCATAATAAGGTGATGACGATGAGTAACCGTGTATCCTCTACTTTCGCCATATCTGCATTGGCAGTCAGTATGATTGCAATCAATAGCAGTGCGTATGCTGAGCAGCGTATCAATAACGTTTCAGTGGTCCAGACTGCGCCTGCAGTTACCCAGATGCGTCTTGGATTTGATGGTGCCCCTGTGATACCAAAGGCTTACCAGTTAAATAATCCAAGCCGGTTGGTTTTGGATTTTGAACAAGTGGAAAATGGATTGACCAGCCGTTCTACTGATTACCATATCGGTATGGTCAATGATGTCACCACAAGAAGTAGTGATAATACGACTCGTTTGGTTGTGGGACTAAAGCAAGATGGCGCATACACCACAGCGGTCAGTGGTAATGACTTGATATTAACTATGACAGATCCCAGTGGTGTACAGTCTCAAGCGGCTGCACCTATGCTTGCTTCAACTGTAACAGTACCAACCACGGTCGTGACAGACAGCGCCTTCACCACTACGGCCATTAGTACTCCTGTTGTTGAAACCAGTAGTGTGGCAGTGACACCTATTGCTAACACTTCTACTGCTGTACAGGTAGAAGCACCACCAGCAGATACCATGGTAGTACGAGTCAATCCATTGCTTGACCCTAGATTGGCCTCGGCCCAAGTGAGCAAGCAGTATAATTATGATGGCTTGTCTGCATTAAATTTTACTGCAGCAGCAGATGGTGGCGGTAATGTCAGCATTGCGCTGGCTAATGAAGCGGTTCCTGTTGATGTACAGCGTCAAGGCAATAAGCTGGTCGTTCGATTAACTGGCAGTACGGTGCCACGTAACTTACTACGTCGCCTCAATATCAATAGCGGATTGGTTGGTAGTGTTGACACAAAAAATCAAGGTCAAAATGGCGTGATCACCATTAATATGCTTGGTGACTATGAGTATCAAGCTTATCAAGCTGGTAATCAGCTTAATATTGGTGTCAGCAAGCCTAAATTGCTGCGTGAGCCGACCCTTGAAGAAAAAACCTATACGGGTGAAGCGCTATCTATGGAGTTCCAAGACGTTGAGATTCGTAGCGTTTTAGACATTCTGGCGCAGTTTACGGATATGAATATTGTCGCCAGCGACTCCGTGACCGGTAATATCACCTTGCGTCTGATTAATGTGCCTTGGGATCAAGCATTAGATATTATTTTAAAGAGCAAAAATTTAGGTAAGCGCGAAAACGGTAAGGTGATTTTGGTTGCACCTGCGACTGAGCTTGCTGAGCAAGAGGCCCAAGAGCTAGCAGCGCAGCAAGCAGTCGAAGCTTATGCACCGCTACGTACGGAATACATTCGCCTGAGCTATGCGAACGCAGATGCAGTCATGACATTGATATCGGAAGGGAGCGGCTCTTCCAATAATAGTAATATCGGTATAGGGGCACGTATTGAAGATAATAATACGCTGCTCTCTAACCGAGGAACGGTAACGATTGATGAGCGCACCAATACTTTGATTATTAAAGATGTGGCTGATAGTATCGAGAACATTCGTGAACTGATCAGTAAAATCGATATTCCTGTACGTCAGGTAATGATCGAAGCACGTATCGTCAATGCTTCAGATACTTTTAGCAAGGAGATTGGCGTACGCTGGGGGATATTGTCTGATGGTGCCGCGACCAATCGTAATCTGCTGGTTGGTGGTAGTGACCAAACGTTATGGGACTTAAAGGATTTTGATGTAGAAACCACCACTGTCAATGGTCAAGAAGTCTCTTATCCGTCTTATACCATCAATCGTCCTGATAACCTAAACGTAGATTTAGGCGTTGCTAACCCAGCAGGAAGTATTGCTTTTGGTTTGCTTAACTTATCTGGGGTGACGCTTGATTTAGAATTATCGGCACTGCAAGCAGATAATCGTGGTGAAGTGATTTCTACCCCAAAAATCTTAACTGCAGACAAACAAACGGCAAAAATATCTTCAGGAACCCAGATTCCGTACCAAGAAGCCTCCGCCAGTGGTGCCACCACTACCAGCTTTAAAGAAGCTGCATTGAGTTTGGAAGCGACACCAAATATTACACCGGATGGTAAAATCGGTTTGCAACTGAATATCACTAACGGTAGTCCAAGAATATTGAATGGTGGCGTGGCGATTGATCAAGATGCCATATCAACCAATGTTATTGTTGAGGATGGTCAGACTGTGGTCTTGGGCGGTGTCTTTAGAAATACTACCAGTAATGAAGTTCAAAAAGTGCCATTCTTAGGTGATTTGCCATATATTGGTCGTGCTTTCCGCAAAGATGTACGTAACAATAACAAACAAGAGCTGCTGATCTTTGTGACTCCAAAATTGATTAACGATGGTGTTAGCCATTTAGATTAAAAGTAGTGTTATAGGCACAAAAAGAGCAAGCCTTCGGGCTTGCTCTTTTTGTGCCTGCTGATCAAGGATCTGATGAATAATCACGTTCAGTTACTAGCCAGAATATCGGTGACGTTGTATGATAGTTGATTTATCTGAGTGAGTATTATGTTGGAGGAATTGCCGTCGATATTCTTAGTCGGGCCGATGGGTGCTGGGAAGACGACAGTTGGCCGATTGCTGGCCAAGCAGCTGTCACGCGAATTTGTAGACAGTGACTGGTATATTGAGCTACAAACTGGTGCCGATATTGCTTGGATATTTGCTAAAGAAGGAGAAGCGGGTTTCCGTAGTCGTGAGACGCGAGCGATTGATGAATTGACGCAGCGCCAGCAGATCGTATTGGCGACAGGCGGTGGGGCGGTATTATGCGACGACAACCGTCGGTTTTTACACGAGCGCGGTATTGTGGTGTATTTAAATGCCCCCGTCGATGTACAGCTGGCGCGCACGGCAAAAGACAAATCGCGTCCGCTACTGCAGCAGCCAAACCCCAGAAAAATTCTACAGAACTTGTATAAAATTCGCGATCCGCTGTACCGTGACGTGGCACACATTGTCATGCCAACAGGTCACACCTATCCGCGGCATATGGTGCATCAGCTACTCCAGCAACTACAAACTTTATTTGATACTCATTTATCAGTATCTGACAGCACGTCATCTGAGTCATGATATTCGACAAAAATAAAAGCACCAATAAATATAACAAAGTGGTTTATTAAAAACGTGGCTTGCTTTGAGCCGAGTTAGGTACTTTTGACAATGAGTGGTAACGACTTCACTGAGGTAAGGAATAATTTATGACCACACCTTTATTTAATGATGACCTAACCGTCAGCACCCATAGCCATGATTATCCTATTGTTATTACAGCAAAGAGCACTATGGCTACGCAGATTGCACCGCATATCAGTGGTCAGCAAGTATTGATTGTCACTAATGAAACCATCGCGCCTTTATATTTGCAGCCGCTACAGAGTCAGCTGGCGGCTGATTTTACGGTGGCGGTATGTATTTTGCCAGATGGTGAGCAGTACAAACACCAAGAAAGCATCAATCGCATTTATGATGCTTTGATGGCAGTGCATTTCAACCGTGATGTCACACTTGTTGCGCTGGGCGGTGGCGTCATCGGTGATATGACAGGGTTTGCAGCGGCAAGTTTTATGCGCGGTGTGGATTTTATCCAGATTCCGACCACCCTATTATCGCAAGTGGACTCTAGTGTCGGTGGTAAAACAGGCATCAATCACCCTCAGGGCAAAAACATGATCGGTGCCTTTTGGCAACCTAGAATGGTACTTGCTGACATGAGTACCTTACAAACTTTGCCAGCACGCGAGTTGTCGGCAGGCTTGGCTGAGGTGATCAAATACGCGCTAATCATGGATCATGACTTTTTGGCATGGCTAGAGGACAATATGGCTGCCATGATGGCCTTAGATTTGACGGTACTTGGTCAAGCAGTTAAGCGCTGCTGTGAGTATAAAGCGCAGGTTGTTGCGGAAGATGAAAGAGAGACGGGCGTACGCGCATTGCTGAACTTTGGCCATACTTTTGGTCATGTGATTGAAACACATGAAGGCTATGGCAACTGGCTTCATGGTGAAGCCGTAGCCGCAGGTATGGTACAGGCTGCTGAGCTGTCTAAACGTTTGGGCTGGCTCAGTGAAGATGATGTGGCAAGGGTCAAGCGTATTCTGATATCGGCCCGTTTGCCGATAACGCCGCCGCCTATTGCAGTTAATACGGCACTGCACCTCATGGGTCATGATAAAAAAGTCAAACACGGACAAATCCGTCTGATTTTGTTAAAATCTTTAGGCAAGGCAGTACTGACTAATGAATTTGATGCTCAAATTCTGCATGATCTGTTGGCAGAAACTTCTGCTTAGTGCCGCGTATATGTTCAGTATATTATTCCGCCTGTTCTAGCTGATAATGCTTTTATGACGTCTTACTGGCGTTAATACCAAGGAAACACCCATGGCAGTAATCCCTCCAAGTAAGCGGCCTGCACGTCAGTCCTATCGTAGACAAGCCTTGATTTGGCTGATGACCACTTTGATTCTTGGCGTGGTGACTGCACTGGTGTGGATGTTCAGTCAAACACCCGCTATGGGTGCAAAGATTAAAAATGAACCAATTACCGCACCTGAAGTTTCAAAAACTGAGCTGAAACAGCCTTTGAAAGTGGAGTCGTTGCACGAGCTTGATACTGACGTACAGCCGATTGATTTTGAAGCGACTGTGCGAGATTTGCGCAATTATCCTGATGAGTTTAAGGATAAACGTTACTTGATAGCAAATAAAGGCAAGTGGACGGTACAAGTCATGAACGTCGCGGAAAACGACGTGGTTACCAATTACTTAGAAGGACGGCCTGACCGCAAAAAATTTGCGTATTTTCGCTATCGGGATGAAAATAACCAACTGCGTTATATGTTGACCTATGGTTTGATGAGTAGTCCGCAAGAAGCGGTAGGTGCGGCCAAACTGATTGATTTTAATCTACCAGCCAATGTGCGCGTGTTACCAGAGGAAATCAGCCGTTATATCAGCGTGATCGATAATTACGAGCGTCCAGAGCCGCTCAAAGACTTAAGCACGCAGCGCTCACGGGCTGTGCGCCTACAACCGACTAAGCGAGAAGTACCTGTGCGTCAGCCAGAACCTGAGCCTACAGCTGATAACAATGAAAATAGCAGCACCAGTAGTAATCGCCGTGTTGAGAGTATTCGCCAGTCCGAAGATACCTCAGAGACTCTAGCTGTAAACGAGGAGCGCGTTTTATCGACTGATAGTGATACGCCAGCCAAGAATAACGCTCCAAAAAATGAAAAGCCAGCCAAAGTGGAGCCTGAATCTAAAAAGCCGGCAGCAAACAACAATAGTGGCAGCGACAGCATGAAAGCGCTCATTGAGAATGGCAGCGACAGCATGAAATCGCTCATTGAGGACAAAACCAACTAACCCAATCATTTTATTACGTTTGTAGGTTCCTCCCCATAGCTGCATTCGATAATTATTATTTCGATGGAAAAACGAGCGCTCGCCACTTGCGGTAGCGCTCGTTTTTTTTATCAAGTGCGCTATGTGCCCCCTTTTTTTGACTGCATATTTTTGTTGAGTGTGATTTCACAGGTCACTCTGCGATGCTTATGTAGAACATTGTTATTATTCATATATATGAATTTTTAGGCGGTACAGATAAGAAGTTCACTTTAGTGGCTAAAGTGCTATTGATAAATGTTTATCCATTAAAGTTATGATGAGGCGAAAAAAAGACTAGATTTTTTATGATACATTAACTAAGATGAAGGTAGACGACATTATGTACGACCATCTTCGATGGCCTACAGCCTAAGCGGTATTGCTTATGATGTTGTTGCAAGCGCTGCTGTTTGCACCGTCATTATCGATAAGTGACCTGAATTTATCATCGATGATTACAAGGATTAGTTGGTTCATCGCAAGCAGCACAACTCCCTTTACCACGTTCCTCCTTTGGGCTATAAGGCGCTTGTTTATAAAGCGTTTTGTATTCAGTTACGACCATCCTACAGTCCGATAATTCATAGGCCTCTTTTTTAGCATACGCCTTATTGTAACCAGTGTGCTAGAGAATCGTGTGTCAGTGCTTAAGATACCAGCGGGCAGCACCTCGTCAACTTTGGCGTTTGCCGCTTTGCTGCCAGATAATATCCGTCTTTCGATACTTGAGTGCTCTTTTGGCTTGGTCGTGTGAATATGGCTCATCAGCCCGTTCTGCCTGCGGTCTTCAGTTTGTGTGCTGCATTGGTGCATATGCTGCCCGCCTATTTATAAGGACAAGCCATGTCAATGATCTCCCCCCACGCGCATCTTGCAACGCCAGATGACTTTTCTGATAACTGCGGTTTTGGTTTGATTGCCCATATCGAGGGTGCTGCCAGCCACGATTTGGTACAAACGGCCATTCATAGTTTGAGCTGTATGACCCATCGCGGCGGCGTCGCCGCTGATGGCAAAACAGGTGACGGCTGTGGTTTGCTGCTGGCGATGCCGACGACGTTTTTTACTACGATTGGTCAAGAACTCGGGTTTGAGGTTGACAGTAACTTTGCGGTGGGCATGGTGTTTGTTAACACCGATAGTGGCAAGGCTGCACACAGTCAGCAAGTGCTGGCAGAAGAAGTGGCGGCGCAAGGACTGAGCGTTGCAGGCTGGCGTGATGTGCCATTGGACTTGAGCATTGTCGGCGATATTGGCCGCGAAACATTGCCTGACTTTAAGCAAATCTTTGTGAATGCGTCAGAAGCGCTGTCGGCAGATGATTTTAACCGCAAACTGTTTGTAGCGCGCAAAAAAGCAGAGCAGCGCCTGATTGATGATGAATTGTTTTATGTGTGCTCGCTCAACTGCCAAACCATTATTTATAAAGGTCTGGTCATGCCATCAGATCTGCCTGCTTTTTTCTTAGACTTGCAAGATGAGCGCTTGGCATCGCATATTGTGGTTTTCCATCAGCGTTTTTCAACCAATACGCTACCGCGCTGGCCTTTAGCACAGCCGTTTCGCTATCTGGCGCACAACGGTGAGCTGAACACCATCACAGGCAACCGCAACTGGTCTGAAGCACGTACACCAAAGCTTAAGTCACCAAAGCTGCCGAATTTAAATGAGCTGCGCCCACTGGTTAACAGAACAGGTTCGGATTCGTCCAGCCTTGATAATATGCTAGAAGTATTGATGTCTGGCGGCATGAGTTTGTTCCATGCAATGTCGATCTTAGTGCCGCCTGCATGGCAGAACGTTGAAAACATGGATATGGATCTGCGCGCTTTTCATGAGTTTTATTCGCAGCATATGGAAGCGTGGGACGGCCCTGCAGGTCTGGTGATCCAAGATGGCCGCTATGCGGTTTGTATGCTAGATCGCAATGGTTTGCGTCCTTCGCGCTGGGTGACTACCAAAAATGGTTATATCACGGTTGCCTCAGAAGTGGGCGTTTGGGATTATGCCGCAAAAGACGTATTGGCAAAAGGTCGCGTTGGGCCAGGGCAGATGCTGGTGATCGATACCATGACTGGTCAAATCATGGATACCAAGGCCATCGCCACCTTACTTAAAAAAGCCCACCCTTATCGCAAGTGGCTGCGTGAAGAGGCTGTACGTATTCGTGATGATGAGCGCTTAGAGGAAACTTTGGCGGCGCAGGCCTACCGCAGCGATACTTTAAAATCGCTACAAAAGATGTATAACATCACCAATGAAGAGCGTACAGAAATCATTCGTCCCAATGCTGAAAATGGCCAAGAACCGGTTGGCTCAATGGGTGATGATACGCCAATGGCAGTGCTGTCACAGCAAATTCGCCACGTCGGTGATTTTTTCCGCCAACAGTTTGCACAGGTGACCAACCCACCGATTGACCCATTGCGGGAGTCAATCGTCATGTCACTACAAACTTGCCTTGGTGCGGAAACCAACGTCTTTGCGCCATCAGCTCGTGACGCGCATCGCTTGATTTTATCCTCGCCAGTGCTATCAGCCAGCAAAATGCATCAAATTGAAACCCTAGATGATCCTGCCTTTCGTTTGGCACGTGTTGATCTGAACTATGATCGCGAGCAAGACTTGGCCAGTGCCATCCAAGGGATTTGTGAGCAAGTTGAGCAGGCGATACGTGATGGTAATGCGTTGATCGTATTGTCTGATAAAGACATCAGCGCGGATAAAGTCCCTGCTAATGCCATCATGGTTACAGGTGCAGTGCACCATTACCTGATTGCTCAAGGTATCCGTACTGATGCCAACCTGATTATTGAAACAGGTCTGGTGCGCGACTCACACCAAGTGGCAGTACTGATCGGCTTTGGTGCGACGTGTATTTATCCTTATTTGGCTTATGACGTTATCGATGACTTGGTAGCGACAGGTGAGCTGCTTGGTGATCCGATTCAAGCGCGTGTTAATTTCCGCAAGGGCTTGGACAAAGGGTTACTAAAAATCTTATCTAAAATGGGCATCTCGACAGTGGTGTCTTACCGCGGTGCGCAGCTGTTTGAAGCGGTGGGTTTGTCAGAGCCTGTAGTGAATTTGTGCTTTAAAGGGGTGCAAAGCCGTATCAAGGGCGCAACCTTTGAAGATCTCGCCGCTGACCAAGCACAGTTGGCAGCCAATGCCTTTAAACGCCGCGCCCCACTAGAACAAGGCGGCTTGCTCAAATTTGTGTTTAATAAAGAATATCATGCCTTTAACCCTGATGTGATCAACAGCCTACATAGCGCTGTGCGTACAGGAGATTATGAAAACTATCGCCAGTATGCCGACTTGGTCAACAGTCGTCCTGTCGCTACCTTGCGTGATTTGTTGCAGGTTAAGACTGACAATCCCATCGATGTTGATGATGTGGAAGACGTCAGTGAAATCCTAGCACGCTTTGACTCTGCGGGCATGTCGTTGGGTGCACTCTCACCTGAAGCGCATGAGTCTATTGCTATCGCCATGAATACTATTGGCGGCCGCTCAAACTCAGGTGAGGGCGGGGAAGATCCAGTACGCTACGGCACACTGCGCAACTCTAAAATCAAGCAAGTGGCCTCTGGCCGTTTTGGGGTAACGCCTGCTTATCTGCGCTCAGCTGAAGTGATGCAGATCAAAGTCGCACAGGGGGCAAAACCGGGTGAAGGCGGTCAGTTACCAGGGGGTAAGGTTAACGCCCTGATTGCCCGTCTACGCTATTCAGTTCCGGGCGTCACATTGATTTCACCGCCGCCGCACCATGATATTTATTCTATTGAGGACTTGGCGCAGCTGATTTTTGATTTAAAACAAGTCAACCCTGATGCCTTGGTATCGGTTAAGTTGGTATCACGTCCGGGTGTGGGTACCATTGCGACTGGGGTTGCCAAAGCCTATGCTGATTTGATTACCATCTCAGGCTACGATGGCGGTACAGCTGCATCACCACTGTCTTCTATCCATCATGCTGGCTCGCCGTGGGAATTGGGTCTTGCTGAAGCGCACCAGTCGCTACGGGTCAATGGCTTGCGCGACAAAGTACGTATCCAGACTGATGGTGGTTTGAAAACGGGTCTTGATGTGGTCAAAGCCGCTATTTTGGGTGCAGAAAGCTTCGGTTTTGGTACCACGCCGATGATCGCGGTTGGTTGTAAGTACTTACGTATTTGTCATTTAAACAACTGCCCCACAGGTGTGGCCACGCAAAAAGCCGCGCTGCGCGACGAGCATTTCATTGGCGAAGCAGAAATGCTGATCAACTTCTTTAAATTTGTGGCAACGGAGACTCGTGAATGGCTTGCCGCGCTGGGCGTACGCAGCATGGAAGAGCTGGTTGGCCGTACTGATTTGCTTGAAGTGTTAGAAGGCACGACTGACAAGCAGCGTCATTTAGACTTATCGCCGCTGTTATACAGCCATCCTGCCAGTGCTGGTGCGCCGCAAACCTGCCAAGTACCGCGTAATGAGCCATTTGATAAAGGCTTGCTGGCTGAGCAAATGGTCAATGACATGTTACCAAGCATCCGCCAAGGGGTCGGCGGTGACTATAGTTATCATGTGGGCAACTGTGACCGTTCTATCGGCGCGCGTATTTCAGGTGAGATTGCACGCTTGTGGGGCAATGTGGGTATGAGTGACAAACCGATCAAAGTACATTTGACCGGTACGGCAGGACAAAGCCTTGGCGTTTGGAATGCGGGTGGGCTTCATCTTGAGCTTGAAGGCGATGCCAATGACTATGTAGGTAAGGGCATGGCTGGTGGCGAGATTGTGATTTATCCGCCGCAGGATTCAAGCTTTATCACTCAAAATACCGCCATTATCGGTAACACCTGTCTGTATGGTGCTACAGGCGGCAAGCTATACGCGGCAGGTACAGCAGGTGAGCGCTTTGGGGTGCGTAACTCAGGCGCACATGCCGTTGTTGAAGGTACAGGCGACCATTGCTGTGAGTATATGACAGGCGGCGTCATCACCGTACTTGGCCGTACCGGACTGAATTTTGGTGCGGGTATGACGGGCGGTTTTGCCTATGTACTGGATATGGAGGGCGATTTCTTTGATCGCTGCAACCATGAACTGATTGACCTTAACCGCATCTCAAGTGAGCAGACCGAGGCTTATCGTATCCACTTGCATCAAGTGATCGAAAATCATGTGGATAAGACGGGCAGCGCGTGGGGTCGTACCATACTGGCAGACTTTGAGCATTATGTGCGCAAATTTTATCTGGTGAAACCAAAAGCGGCAAATATTGCCTCACTACTCAAAACCACCATGGCCGATCCTCAGTAATGACCGCGATAAGGCGTCATCCCAATGATGATGCTTTATCCCCGTCATAGATATTGGCAGTGTGTCACAACGAGGATCATACTTTGTTTCAACGCTGCCCCTTTATATTGCAAGCAGGTCAGTAACACCATACGATTAAGATAGCGTCAGTAAAATACCATTAAGCGCATGATTCAGACAGTACGACCATCACTGTCATTAGCAGCGCTTCAATGATTATCACCGCTTATTGGTGTCATTGAGCCATCATTATCAGGTGCTAAAGTGAACGTGTCATCGTTATCGTCAGATGGTGATGACAGCCATCCAGCTGAGATGGCCGACGCACATCAGTGAATGATGACCAGCAATCATTTTTTACGTCCAGTCTTATCCTTATGGTTGTTTGCGCCCACTACCAAAGAGAGTTTTATTATGGCAAAACGCTTACAAAACAGTTTCCAGTTTTTAGACGTCCCTCGTTCAGAGCCAATCAAAAAAGATGTGGTTACCCGCTCAACCGAATTTGTAGAAATTTATACCCCGTTTGAGAGTGAAAGCGTGGCGCAGCAAGCGCATCGCTGCCTTGAATGTGGCAACCCTTACTGCGAATGGAAATGCCCCGTACACAACTACATTCCTAACTGGTTGAAGCTGGCGACTGAAGGCCAGATTTTTCAAGCGGCTGAGCTGTGTCATCGTACCAACACCTTACCTGAAGTCTGTGGTCGTGTTTGTCCGCAGGATCGCTTGTGTGAGGGTGCGTGTACCTTGAACGACGGCTTTGGTGCAGTGACCATTGGTAATGTTGAAAAGTACATCAATGACACCGCCTTTGCACTAGGCTGGCGTCCAGATATGTCTGATGTGATCCCCACGGACAAAAAGGTCGCTATTATTGGGGCTGGCCCTGCTGGTCTGGGCTGCGCCGATATCTTGGTTAGAAATGGTGTCAAACCAGTGGTCTTTGACAAGCGCCCAGAAATTGGTGGCTTGCTTACCTTTGGTATTCCTGAGTTTAAAATGGAAAAAGATGTTATGCGTAACCGCCGTGAGGTGTTTGAAGGCATGGGCATTGAGTTTCAGTTAGAGACCGAAATTGGCACTGATGTCAGCATGGATACCTTGATTGAAGAGTATGATGCGGTGTTCATGGGTATGGGTACTTATACCTATATGCGCGGCGGTTTTGCTGGTGAGGCACTTGATGGTGTCTATGATGCGCTTGATTTTTTGATTGCCAATGTTAATCGCTGTAATGACTGGGAGAAAAACCCAGACGACTATATTGATTTTAAAGGCAAAAAAGTAGTGGTGCTTGGCGGCGGTGATACCGCGATGGACTGTAACCGCACCAGTATTCGCCAAGGTGCGGAGCAGGTGGTTTGTGCTTATCGCCGTGATGAAGAAAACATGCCCGGCTCGCGCCGCGAAGTGGTCAATGCGCGAGAGGAGGGCGTTGAGTTCTTATTCAATCGTCAGCCAACCGAGATCATTGGTTTAAATGGTAAGGTCAGTGCAGTCAAAGTGGTCACCACTCAGCTGGGTGCGCCCGATAACCGCGGCCGCCGCCGTCCTGAGCCGATTGAAAATTCAGAAGAAATCATCGACTGTGATGCCGTTATTATGGCTTTTGGTTTCCGTCCGAGTCCTGCTGACTGGTTTGACAGTCAGCAAATTGAGATGGACAGCACTGGCCGTGTATTGGCACCAGAGGAACAGACCTTTAAGTTTCAGACCAAAAATCCAAAAGTGTTTGCTGGCGGGGATATGGTACGCGGCTCTGACTTGGTGGTTACGGCCATCTGGGAAGGTCGCCAAGCGGCTGAAGGTATCTTAGACTTTTTGGATGTTTAGAGATGAATTGTGTGCTTGATAATCTTTTATCAAGCGCTCACATTTTTTGGTATTATCCGTTATCATAGCCACATTATTAACGCCTTTTCCCTCAAAGCGGGTTAAGGCGTTATTTTTTTGGACTGCGCGTGATGATGGATGCTGCTGGCATTGTATTACTTACCGCGACCGTTACTTATTGATACAGGGTATGACTGCGTGACAACGTCTATTTGGCAACGCTTTGCCGCCTTATTTGTCGAATCCTATGCCCGCTACCAGTATGCTGACATACTGCACGCCATACGTTTGGGCGTGGCGGTGGTATTGGCACTATTGTTAAACAAACTCACTCATTTTCCGCATGGCGAATGGACCACCATCACAGTCTTTATTATCTTAGGTCTGCTGCAATATCAAGGGGCGATTTATACCAAAGCCAAAGAGCGGGTGCTGGGCACGCTGCTTGGGATTATCGTTGCCTTGGCGATTTTGTGGCTGACTCAAGGCTTGGGCGGTTGGTCATGGCTGTATTATGTGCTAATCGGTGTTGCCAGTGCGGTAATCGGTTATACTGCCGTGAGACAATTGGGCTATATTGGCTTGCTCACAGGCATCACTATGCTGATGATCGTGTCCAACACTAATCAGGTCAATGTCAGTCAGGATGGGATATACCGCGCGCTCAATATATTGATCGGTACAGGAGTGTCGGTTGCGGTAACGTTGATACTGCCGCTCAAATCGACGCTGATGTGGCGCTTTTTGCTGGCAAGCAATTTGGAAGCCTGTGGCAACTTATATTCAGGCGTGGGTGATCATATTGACAATGAACCCGTAGCGCATGTACCTAAAAAAAGCAATGTACCGCAGGCCTTTATTGACAATGACATTCCGGTGAATAAAGCGCTGATCGCAGAGCTAAAACAAATCAATAAGCGGCTGCTGGCGGTACGTCCGCATATTGCAGCCACAGCCAGTGAAGCGCGTATCAAAAAAGAGACGCTTGAGACCATACAGCGCACTCACCGCAATATCATCGGTACGATTGATTTGCTGCTCAACGCTGCACCGCGTCTGGCCAACATTGACATTGACGACGACAATCACGTCCTGCTGATGCATTATCAGCATGAGTTGACCCAAGCAATGCGGCATATGGCTGCGGTACTGCGTAGCCCCAGCGATCAGGTGTTTCGCCCCATCACCCGTATTGCGGTGTCAGAATATCCCAGCGTCAATCATCTTAGCTTTGAGTGGCAAGGGTACTTTTGGTTGACTCAAAAGCTGCAAAGCCAGTTGCAATACTTAAGTGACTTACTACAAGCCACCAAGCCGCAGTGGTATGCCGCCTCAGGACTTGGCTATCAGCGCCGTGAGCAGCGACGCATCCAAGAAAAAGGTGGCGAGACAGATTTACATGTGTAGTGCAACGCGGTCGCCACCTTTGATTGAGGTGTCAGTGACTGGCTCGGACTGGCTTGGCTAATCACCGTAACAAGCGCTTCATAATACCAGCCAGTGTACTGATTAGTTGGCTTTGAGCTTATCCCAGTATTGCTGATAAATTTGCAGCGCTTCATCACCCACATCTTCTTGGAATTCAGCTTTGGCAAGCGTGGCTTTATCAGGATAAATGGTCGGGTTGTTTTTGACCGCATCTGGCATCAGTTCGCGTGCAGCTTGATTGGGTGACGCATAGCCAATTTCTTCACTGACAATTTTGGCATTTTCAGGGCGCAGCAAGTAGTCAATAAACTGATGCGCGGCATCGACATGCTTGGCATTTTTGGGGATGACAAAGTTGTCCATCCACAAGATAGCGCCCTCGCTTGGGTATTTGTACTCAAGGTTGGTGAGGCCTTCATCCTTAGCCATCACCGCTTCGCCATTCCAAATCATACCGACGTTGGTTTCGCCTTCAATGTACGGCATACGTGCAGCGTCTGAATTGAAGGTTTTAACGTTTGGCATTAAAGTGGTCAACTTATCGTAAGCGGCTTTGATTTCGTCAGGGTTTTTGCTGTTACCTGAGTAGCCCAGCGTCATCAGTGCCATGCCAAACACTTCACGCACATCATTCATCAGCATCACCTGACCTTTATATTCAGGCTGCCACAGATCATTCCAGCTGTTAACAGAGGCAGGATCGACAGCGTCGCCATTGATCGCCAGACCTGTGCTGCCCCACATATAAGGAATCGAGTATTTGTTTTCTGGATCGACCTTGGTATTGGTAAATGAGGTATCAAGGTTGCTAAAGTTGCTCAGTTTGGATTTATCCAGCTCTTGCAATAAGCCCTCATCGGCCATTTTTTCAACATAATAGGTAGAAGGTACGGCCAGATCATATTGGCTAGAGTCGTCAAGCAGCTTGAGCTTGGCGTACATGGCTTCATTAGAGTCAAAGGTGGTGTAATTGACGCTAATACCTGTCTCGGCCTCAAAACCGTCCAAAATTTCCTGCGGCATGTATTCAGACCAGTTGTATAGGTTGAGCGTCACGTCACTGCTGGGTGCACCGTCAGCGGCGGCGTTGTCATTGTTACTACAGCTGGCAAGTGCCATGCCGATGGCCGCACATAAGACAGCTTTAGGCAATACACGAGTCGAAAAGCTTGGGGATGGGTGAGATACGGATAAACGTGGCAAAATAGCGCTCCTAAGCAAGGCAAGCAGATAAAAATGGCGAATCATAACAGTTTGTTGCGTTTAACGTTACTATTATGGTTATGATGACCCTGAATTTAAAGGGGAATTAACCAATGGATATTTGATGGGCGACTTGGTTTGCCCATCAGCGGTGACTGGTAATGGCATCGATATACAGAGGCTCAAGCACAGACTGAATGCCATACGCCTCAATCGTGCCTGTGATTATATCTGCACGCGCCTTGAGCTCAGGTTTGGCATCGCCCATTGCCACTGCAAAACCCACCAAATCAAACATTTCTAAGTCATTCATACCATCACCAAATGCCATACAATCGCTGACATCAATGCTGTAGTGCGCGCATACGTCTTTTATACCGCGCGCTTTAGAGGCATTGATGGGCAAGATATCGGCACCAATTTGATGCCAATGCACCAGTTTTAGACCATATTGGGTAAAGTCAATCTCTTGCATCTTATCTTGTTGATTATTAAAAAATACCGAACACTGATATACAGGGGTCGTTTGGTAATAGACGGGATCGACGATTGAATTTGGCGTACGTGCATTAAATTCTCGCAAAAGATCATTTTCACCTGACCAAGCAATATGGGTGGCTGAGTCAAACTTATAGATTAATTGGCTTTTTTGGCAGAGAGTCGCGATGGTATTTACCTGCTCATCAGACAACGGGTAGTGGCTGATCACCTGATCACGATCAAAGCTGTATTGTCCATTCATACAAATGATGGCATCCAAAATATGGTTGTCGAGCAGTGCCAAAATGTCATCAGGTAGTATCGCTTTAGAACGACCTGTTGAAATCACCAGCTTGATGTCTGTTTTGGCCAATGCTTCTAGTGTCGCTTGGTTGTGGGTGGCGATAATACCACCGCGACTCAAAGTATCGTCAATGTCAAAAAAGATAATCTTTGGTGTGGCTATTTCTGGTATGGGCAGTTGCGTTACCGTGTCGTAGGTAGACATAGGCTTCCTTAGTTGTCGTATCCCTTATGTGTGCTACTTGAGTATCAGCAATCATTTGGGTGTATGGTATGGCACTTGGGTGTTTGGTATAGATAGGCATATTTTATACTCAGCTTTCACTTTATCCTACCGATTCGTCTATGCCGATTGATAGACTTTTTGACGAGATTGTGTAACGAGCCAACTTGTTTCTAATTTCTTTTTATATCAACCAGTTAATGTAAATTTTTATTGATATTACCGTTGTTTTTCTAAGTTTTAGTGCTATATAGATGAGGTACGTCGCGGCTGTTCTTAATTTTATCTATACAAATTATAGCCGCGTAACTGATCAAAAAGGATATGATATATAGTGACTGAGCAAATTCAAGACATAGATAATAACGCACGGCTGGGCGATGAGGTGGTAAACGTATCAGCGCGCCACCCTGAAAGCAGGCTGGATGCAGATCAGCTGTTTTTGTACCAACAACTGCCGCCTAAGCAGTGGCAAAGCGGAGCATATCGTTATAAAACCTCATTTTGGCTGAATATCCATGCCGATATTCGCCAACATCAGCAGCGACTTTATGATGTCAGTACCATGTATCAGACAGGCGATTTGACATGGACAGTGTACCGTACTCAGATCATGCCACTTATCCACCAGTATATCTTTAAGTTGCATCAGCACCACAATATCGAAGATCAAGGTTATTTCCCGCATTTTATCGATAGATATCCGCAGCTACAGTCAGGATTTGAGATATTAGATGATGATCATGTGCGCTTGGATGCGCGGTTAAATGACCTGCAGGCGTTGAATGAACAGCTGGCGAGCAGTCAAACCCAGGATGCAGACCTTGCCAAGCAGCTGCATCAAGTGTTAATAGATACCAGTGAGTTGCTCTTGCAGCACTTAAGTGATGAAGAGGATTTGGTGATACCTATTTTGGGTTTGAATGAAAGCGTAGAGACGTTTTGAGTGCCTATCGTTTGAAGACAGAATTTAATTATTAAGAAACCTAAAAATACTATTGATTAGAGTTAGAATTAAATAGTATCTTAAATGAAATTATTTATTATCAAATGGACTTATTATGACCATTAATGCTAAAGATACCTCGAAAATGCGAAAAAGAAATGGTGAACATATCTTGATTAGCCTGACGTATATCGGCAAAAATGTCGAACTGAAGCCAGGGCTGGAGTTGACCCGTGCGCTTGAACACTGGCGCCGATATTTTGAAGAAAGTGGCTTGGTTTCAGCACTTGTGATTAGCGAAGGTTATTTTGTCCAAAATATTCAAGGATCCAGACCCGCTGTCAATGAGGCATTAACTAAGATCGTTGAGGAACACTTGAAGATTTTCCCTAATGTCGTCAAGGTAAAAGAAATAGAGGCGCGTCGATGGAATGGCTTTTTGGTCAAGCATCTGACCTCAAGTCTTGAAGATGAAGACTATGCGCTCAGAAGCTTTTCGGCAGGCCACGACTATAACCCTTATTTAATGAAAAATAATCAGATCACCGACTTTATAAAAGCAGTCTTTGATGAGCACGATGCAGAAGTGGACAATATCATTTGATTTTAATTTTTTGTAACTAAGCGCTTGCCAAGCAATGGCTTGAGCGCTTGCCTAATGCCATTAACTGATGGCCGCGATACCTAAATGGTATCTACACGGCAGGTCAATGGCACACCTTAGTAGACATCTTATATATGAAGGGAAGGCAAATCCAGCCAGTATGTATCGCCAGTCTTATTTTACCCCAAAGAAACCGACCTCATAGCCCGCTTGACGCAATACTTTTGTCCCTTTTATGCTTAAAAAAATGAGCGTAATTAAGCTTATGAACGGAATAAATAAAAGTATGATGACTAAAGCTTTGATACCGATCGAATAATCGAGCCCTGTACAAAGACGATAAGCACCGTAAACCGCTGCTGCGCTGACCAGTAGCGACAGTATAACAAGAGTAACACCGAGCTCAGGGGTGCTGCGTTGTGATACGCTCACCAAAAAATTGGCGACAATGGCATAAATAACAATTTTTTGTCCAGAAGCGATATCTTGTATATTCATAGTAAAGACTCAAGTTATTTAACGATATATATTAATGGCAAACCATCGTGATCGAATATGAGGGTTGTTATTTCATTAGCGATCAATCAGCAGGGTTAACCCTCTGAAAAAAACCATCTGACGGATGTGCGGTAACAGGGTAGACACGGTTGCCGCACATCATGGCAAAAAATCAGTAGCGCTACCCAATATCAAGACGAGTCACATTTTGAAAACCTCTTGGCAACTGTGCGCCGCGATTGCCCCGTTTGCTGGTATAGTTGGCCAAATCGATCGGCTTTAGGGTCACATGACGTTTGCCTGCCGTGATGACCAGGCTGTCTTGCTGATTGAGCACTGTCATGGCGATGATAGCTTCATTGTCCTTGAGCGCGATCATTTTATTTCCCTTACCACGAGCCTGTTCAGGCAAATCATCAAGTGGAAACATGAGTAGATAGCCTGCATTAGTCACCACGGCAATGTGGTCGGGTGTCCGCTGCGCCGCGTCATCTGCCGAGGTGGGTAGGGCGATTGGTACGACTGGTAGCAGCTGACTGTCATCATCGATGGTGATGATTTTTTTGCCTGCTTTTTGGTTGGTGTCTAGAGTGCCCAAGGTATTGATAAACCCATAGCCTGCGCTACTGGCAAGCAAAATCTGCTGTGTGTTATCTCCTGCTAATAGCTGCTCAAAGCTTGCGCCTGTAGGTGGCTTTAACACACTGGTCAGCGGGTCGCCTTGACCGCGCGCGGAGGCAAGGCTGTGCGCGTCGATGCTATAGCTGCGTCCTGTACTGTCGAGGATATAAATTTTTTCATTGGACTTACCGCGTACGTGCGCTTGGTAGCTGTCGCCTGAGCGGTAACTCATGCCTGTGGCATCGACTTCGTGACCTTTGGCGGCGCGTATCCAGCCAGCTTTTGATAGTACAGCAGTGATGGGCTCGCTGGGTACCAAGTCAGACTCTTTTAAGGCTTGGGCTTCGTCGCGCTCCATGAGTGGTGACATGCGGTTGTCACCATTGGCTTTCATATCTTCCGTCAGCTCGTCAATGATCAGCCCCGTCAGACTGTCTGGATTGTCCAGATAGTCTTGTAAGGTGGCGCGCTCTGCTGCTAAGGCGTTTTGCTCACTTTTGAGGGCGATTTCTTCAAGTTTTGCCAGCTGACGTAAGCGGATATCTAAAATAGCACTGGCTTGAATGTCCGACAATCCATAGTCTCGCATCAGCGCGGCTTTTGGCTCATCCTCTTCACGAATGATGCGAATCACCTCGTCAATATTGAGGTAGGCAACGAGTAGTCCTGCCAAGATATGCAGGCGCTTATCAATCTTATCGAGGCGATGCTGAATACGGCGGGTAACCACGCCGCGGCGACAGATGAGCCATTCTTCTAAGATATCTTTGAGGTTTTTGACTTGCGGCTTGCCGTTTAGACCAATCATATTCATGTTGACGCGGTAATTGCTCTCAAGGTCGGTACTGGCAAACAAATGGCTCATCACTCGTGCGACATCGACCCGCGTTGAGCGCAGCTCAAGCACGATGCGGCATGCGTTTTCGTGATCAGACTCATCATGAATGTCTGTCACCCATGGCAGTTTTTTATCACGCATCAAGCGCGCGATTTGCTCTTGGATTTTGTTGCCTGAGACTTGGTAAGGCAGCGCATCGATGATGACCAGATTTTTTTCTTGGCGGTCAATATGGTAAGTGGCGCGCATTTTGTAGCTGCCACGGCCACGTTCATAGATGGCTTGCAGGTCTTTTTTACTGGTGATGATTTCAGCGGCTGTTGGCAAATCGGGTGCTGGAATCGACTGGGTCAGTTGTTTGATTGACAAGTCAGGATTTTTAAGCAAGCGAATGGCGGCGCGTACCACTTCATTGAGGTTGTGCGGCGGGATATCAGTTGCCATACCCACGGCAATACCTGTGGTGCCGTTCAATAAAATATTGGGCATGCGTGCAGGCAAGGTAATGGGCTCTTGTAGCGAGCCATCGAAATTGTCTTGCCAATCGACCGTACCTTGTCCAAGTTCGGTGAGCAAGGTATTGGCGTAGGCTGACATCTTGGCTTCGGTGTAGCGCATGGCGGCAAAGGATTTTGGATCATCGGGACTGCCCCAGTTACCTTGACCTGTGATGAGTGGGTAACGATAGCTGAACGGCTGCGCCATCAGTACCATTGCTTCATAACAAGCACTGTCGCCATGAGGGTGGTATTTACCCAGCACATCACCAACCGTACGCGCGGACTTTTTGGGTTTGGCAGAGGCTTTTAATCCAAGCTCACTCATGGCATAAATGATGCGCCGCTGTACGGGCTTTAGACCATCGGCGATATGCGGCAGAGCGCGATCCATGATGACGTACATGGCATAGTTCAGATACGCCTGCTCGGTAAATTCCGCCACAGAGCGAGTATCCATAGGCTCGCCCGATACGGCGGGCGCAATCGTGTTATCAATAACATCGGACATAAAATAAGTTTCGCTTATAAGAATCAAATCAGATGGTGCGGCGCAGTAGCACGGCCTCATGGCAAGACGGCTATATAGCGTGTGCCATGGCTCACAAGACAGGTATGGCAAGCCGCTACTGTCCGGATGCCGTTGTCTTGGTGCTGTTTGGTTGCGCCGCAATATAATACCGCTATCGTAAAGCAAATCGCGGCAATTAAAAAGGTGCTGGCCAGAATAGACGACAAGCGATGACGTGCTTATGTGGCAGGGTATGGGGGCTTTGACGCTTACAGTTGGATATAGTGCAGGCCGTTTTTTTATGATTTAATATACTTTTGTACAGTCAATTGATACTGGCTGCTATTGCCATCTATTTACCAACTGTTTATCAACGAGGATATTGCCTTATGCCATCACCGTGCGATACGTTTTCACGCAAGCCATCAGCCGTTTGCTGCATGTTTTTATTGAGTACGTTGAGTCTGGCACTCGCCGCCTGTAGCACGACTGCTGTGGATCAATCGAGCGCTGATCATGCGGCCTCAATGAATGGAACGTCTACGCCAGTCGTGGCATCAGAAGCCATGCGGATACCAAAGAAAAGTCACAGTAGGATGTACCGCCGCAGTAGCCCCCAAGCCATGATGATGTTGTCGGGATCCATGCCATCTCCAGTTGTGCCGCAGGTTACGGCACGCGACAACTACCAAAAAACAGAGGCCAATCCTGTCCACCGTACCGCAGAGATGCCGGTGGCGACCTTATCCATTGATACTGATACGGGCAGCTATGCCAACGTACGCCGCTATCTAAACGAAGGCCAGCTGCCACCTGTTGCTGCGGTACGGATTGAGGAGATGATCAACTATTTCCCCTATGATTTTTCTAACAGCCGCCGTCTGCGCGGTGCACCCTTCAGTGTGGAGACCGAAGTGGTCGAATCACCATGGGACAAAACAGAGCAGAAAAATCAGATCTTAAAAGTGGGTATCAAAGCGCTGGAGCAAGGAGCATCAGCAAATCGCCAGCTGCCGCCTGCTAACTTGGTGTTCTTAGTTGACGTGTCGGGCTCTATGGCATCACAAGACAAGCTGCCGCTGGCCAAATCATCACTGAGCCTGTTAGCCAAACAACTGCGCGCTGAGGACAGCATCAGTATAGTCACCTATTCAGGAAATACTCAGGTGGCACTGCCTGCGACAAAAGGCAGCGACCGCGCTCGTATTCAAGCGGCTATTGAAGCGCTAGGCGCTGGTGGCAGTACCAACGGTGAGGGCGCGCTCAAGCTGGCCTATGCACAAGCGAGCAGTGCCTTTAAAGAAGGCGACATCAACCGTATTTTGATGCTCACTGATGGCGACTTTAATGTTGGCATTCGTGATGTGGATGACATGCTGGAGCTGGTCAAAAACAATCGTGATCGCGGCGTCTCGTTATCGACCATTGGCTTTGGGCGCGGCAATCTCAACGATCATATGATGGAGCAAATGGCGGACAATGGTAATGGCAATTACAGCTATATTGACAGCCTAACAGAAGCCAAAAAGGTCTTTGGCGATGAATTGGCCGCCACCTTTAACACCGTTGCCAGCGATGTCAAAATCCAAATCGAGTTTAACCCCGCTCAGGTGGAGGAGTGGCGGTTGATCGGTTATGAAAACCGCGTGCTGGCTGAGGCTGATTTTACTAACGATAAAGTCGATGCAGGCGAGCTTGGTGCTGGCAAGGCGGTGGTGGCGCTGTTTGAAATCACGCCCACAGGTCAGCAAGGTACATTTGCACCGCGCCGTTATGCGGACAATCAGACTGCTGCCGATCCAAAACATACCAAGGCAGACGAGCTTGGGTTTTTAAAAATCCGCTATAAAACAACGCCAGACCAACCCTCAAAGCTGATCGATGTGCCTATCAGCGCAGGCCAATCCACATCGCTACAAAACGCCCACCCTGATACCCAGTTTGCCGTTGCGGTTGCAGGGTTTGGTCAACGCTTGCAGCAAAGCGATTATATCAACGACTGGCAATATCGTGATAGCAGCCAGCTGGCTCGCCAAAGCCTCAGCCACAATACCGTCTCTGATCCCAACGGTTTGCGCCGCGGCTTTGTGCAACTGACTGAGCTTGCCGAGGCGCTACAACCCTCGCATAACGACTGAATATGGGGGCTACCTATCGCCTCTTTGACGGCTGTCAGTTAAAGCGGATCAGTAAAAAATACTCAGCGATGATAAATCGGAATCAGTCGTGATAAGCGGTAGAAAATACAATCGTGATAGCGTCATATATACGCTGATATAAGGGGTAACAACCTTTTGTAACAGTCACTTAACTGACTGATTTTTTTGATAAAATAGGTCGTCAAGCGTCTTTGGAGACCTGAGTGCTACTCTTTTACATTGAGTAGTCTTGGCAAAATGTGTATGTTAAAGAATAAAGGAAATTTACTGTATATGTTACACATTTACTGGGAGTAGTGAGATTATGGACAATCAAAACAATATGGTTCGTCACGATGACAAGGTATGGTTAAAAACCTACGAAGCGCTGGGCATGGATTATGACATCACCCTGCCAGATGACAACACTTCACTCATTGATATTTTTGAGCAAAGCTTTGCCAAACACAACGAAAAAACGGCGTTTGTGTGCATGGGCTCGTCTTTAACCTTTCAGGAGGTTGACCTCTATAGCAGACTTGTGGCCGCTTATTTGCAGGGGTTAGGGCTGGTCAAAGGCGACAAGGTGGCGGTCATGATGCCCAACATCTTGCAGCTGCCCGTCACCGTTATCGGGGTACTGCGTGCAGGCTTGACCTTGGTCAACGTCAACCCGCTATATACCACCAAAGAGCTTGAGCACCAGTTGACCGACTCTGAGGCCAAAGCCTTATTTATCGTCGAAAACTTCGCCAAAACCTACCAAGATATTGGCCGCAATGTGGTCGATCATGTGGTCATCACAGGTATGGGCGATTTGATGGGGACGCTTAAGGGCTTTATGGTCAATACCGTCGTGCGCCATATTAAAAAGATGGTGCCTAAGTATCATATTGCCAAAAGCGTACGTTTTAAAACAGCCATCGATGAGGTGACCATTGGCAAATACAAGCGTCCCACCGATATTGGTTTGCAGGATATTGCTGTTCTACAATATACAGGCGGCACCACAGGCGTGGCCAAAGGCGCGATGCTGACCCACAAAAACTTGGTGGCCAACCTGATTCAGTCGGATACCTTTTTGGGCAGTGCTTTTGATGAGTACGATAACAATGGTGAGCAGCCTGTCATCATGACCGCGCTGCCGCTGTATCATATTTTTTCTTTTACCGTATGCGGCATGTTTGGTTTATATCGTGGCTGTGTTGGTTTGCTTGTGCCCAATCCGCGCGATCTTGACAGCCTCATCAAGGCGTATAAAGAAAACCCACCCGCATTTTTTCCCGCGGTCAACACCTTGTTTAATGCGTTGGCCAACAATGAAACCTTTAAAGGCATGGATCACAGCAAGCTGCGCACCTCGATGGGCGGCGGCATGGCGGTACTTGGCCCGACAGCAGAAAAATGGCGTCAAATCACAGGCAATATCATCGTCCAAGGCTATGGGTTGTCCGAAACCTCCCCCGTGGCGACTGCCAATCCTGTCAATAGCGACAGCTTTAGCGGTACCATTGGTGTACCGATGCCAGGTACCGACATTGCAATTTTGGATGAAGAAGGCAACGAGGTTACCCTTGGTGAGCGCGGCGAAATCAGCGTACGCGGGCCACAGGTAATGAAAGGCTACTGGAAGCGTGATGATGCGACCGAAAAAGTGATGACCAAAGACGGCTTTTTTCGCACGGGCGATATTGGCATCATGGATGAAGACGGCTACGTGACCATCGTTGACCGCAAAAAAGACATGATTTTGGTCTCAGGCTTTAACGTTTACCCCAATGAAGTCGAAGAAGTGATGGCAGGTCATCCAATGATTGTGGAATGCGGCGTCATCGGTGTGGAAGACGAAAAAAGTGGCGAAGTACCAAAAATCTATGTCGTCCGTCAAGACGATAGCTTAACTGCTGAAGAGGTCATCGCCTATGGTAAAGAGCATCTGACAGGCTATAAGCGTCCGCGCCAAGTCGCCTTTATCGATGAGCTGCCCAAGTCCAACGTCGGTAAAATTTTGCGTAAAGACTTACGCGATCTCGAAGCCAAGAGCAATAAATAATCGCTAAACGTATTCTATTTTCATAGCACTGTTTTTGAGTAACTAGGTGATAAACAGTAAGGTCGCATCCGTGTGGCCTTTGCTTTTTTTATCCGCATGTTTTGACCGTTAATACGTCTTATAAGCTGCTTTATCCTCACTGTCACGCCGCGCAAAACGGATAGGTGCGCGTGGCGGCTGCGCGTGGCACTGAGCGGACAAAACTGCTATAGTGCCAGCACCTATTTACCGTCTTTTTGGGCAAAAAGCCCAATAATAATAGCATCAACAGCCCCCGCGACAACGACAACTGACCATAATAATCGAGTGTGCAACCAGCGGTGTGGTTCACAAATAATCACCAACCAATATGATATTTGCCACCTCATTAGATTATTCTATATCTTTCATTGCATTATTTAGGACAAGTCATGACTGACCATACCAATAACAACACTGCCGAAATGAGCCAATTGCCGACCATGCCTGAGATTCCAAGCGACCGCCCTTGGCTTGATGCCTATGAGCGCTACAATATTGATGCCACTATTAATATGCCCACGGACAATACCTCCTTACTCGAAGTGTTTGAGCGCAACTTTAGTCGTTATGGTCGCAAAACGGCTTATATTTGTATGGGTGCATCCATCAGCTTTAAACAGCTGGACTTGTACAGCCGTCAGATTGCCAGTTATTTGCAGTCTCTTGGGCTCAACAAAGGTGATAAAGTCGGCATCATGATGCCCAATATTTTGCAGTATCCCATCATTGCACTGGGTATCATTCGCGCTGGCATGGTCTTGGTCAATGTTAATCCGCTTTATACCAGTCGTGAGTTGTCGCACCAGTTGCATGACAGCGGTATAAAAACACTGTTTATCGTCGAAAACTTTGCCAAAACCTATCAAAAAGCTGAAGACAAAGGCGATGTTGAGCAGGTGGTCGTTTGCAAATTGGGTGACATGCTGGGTACGGTCAAAGGTGTGGTGGTCAACTTGGTTGCCCGTCATATCAAAAAAATGATCCCCTCTTATAACCTGCCTGATAGTGTCAGCTTCAAGCATGCACTAAATGCCGTCTCGGCCAGCCAGTATAAGCGTCCTGAGCTGAGCTTAAGCGATGTGGCATTGCTGCAATATACGGGTGGCACCACAGGAGTGGCCAAAGGTGCGATGCTCTCACACGGTAACCTCATTGCCAATATGCTACAGATCAATGCATTGATGAACAGCGCCTTTGAAGACGATGTTAATGCTGATGACGTTATTTTAACCGCCTTGCCGCTGTATCATGTGTTCTCCTTTATGGTCTGCGGTATGTATGGCATGTACCAAGGTTACGCAGGCTTGTTGATTCCCAATCCGCGCGACCTAGATGGCCTGATTAAAGAGATGGGCAAATACAAGCCATCCTTTATCCCTGCAGTCAATACCTTGTTTAATGGTTTGGTCAACAAAGACGCGTTTGCCGATCTGGACTTTTCTAACCTAAAAGCCTCTATCGGCGGCGGCATGTCTGTATTGCCAAGTGTTGCCAAAGAGTGGCATCACATCACCGGCTTGCCGATTGTCGAAGGTTATGGTTTGTCCGAGACCTCACCTGTGGTCGCCTTTAACCCGATGACCATCGCTGAGTTTACTGGCAAGATTGGTATTCCTGCCTCAAGCACAGACGTGATACTGACCGATGATGACGAAAAAGAAGTCGCCATAGGTGAGCGCGGCGAAATCTGCGTCAAAGGCCCGCAAGTGATGATTGGCTACCAAAACCGCCCTAAAGAAACCAGCGATTCCTTTACGAAGAGTGGTTATTTAAAGACGGGCGATATCGGTATCATGGATGAAAAAGGCTTTATCAAAATTGTTGATCGCAAAAAAGACATGATCTTGGTATCAGGCTTTAATGTGTACCCCAATGAGATCGAAGAGGCAATGAGCGAACACCCTGCAGTCAAAGAGTGCGGCGCGATTGGTGTACCCAGTGAAGAGCGCGGCGAAGAGCCAAAGATTTTTGTGGTCAAAAAAGGTAAGGTCACTGAGCAAGAATTGCTCGATTTTGGCAAAGAGCAACTGACTGGCTATAAGCGTCCGCGCCATGTGCAGTTCGTTGACGAATTACCCAAATCAAACGTAGGCAAAATCTTGCGTAAAGAATTGCGTAAGATGGAAGGCTTAGAATAAGCGCTATGGGCTATCGATTGATCGCAAGCTACGCAAGTGGGCAGGGCGTCTTCGCCTTGCTATTGCGCAGCGGTCACGTTAGGATGTCTCGATATTTGGGTCAGCGCCTGCGTACTTGACCCCAGACCACACTACTAAAGCGCAGGGCAGCCAGTAAGGTTGCCTGCCGATCGCTTTTTTCTTATTGCTCTTATAACCCGTACTGGAAGATTTTATGCGTATTGATAACCGTGAGCTTGACCAACTTCGTTCAATCAGTTTTGAGCGCCACTACACCAAGCATGCTGAAGGCTCCGTACTGGTCAGCTTTGGTGACACCAAGGTATTGTGTACCGCCAGTGTCGAGTCAGGCGTACCGCGCTGGCTTAAAGGCAAAGGCAAAGGCTGGATCACCGCCGAGTATGGCATGCTACCGCGTGCAACCAACACCCGCAACCAGCGTGAAGCGGCGCGTGGCAAACAATCAGGCCGCACCCAAGAGATTCAGCGTCTGATCGGTCGTAGCCTGCGTGCGATGATTGACTTGAGCAAGCTGGGCGAAAACACCATTTATCTTGATTGCGACGTATTGCAAGCAGACGGCGGCACGCGTACTGCCAGCATCACAGGTGCGGCAGTGGCCTTGATTGACGCGCTTGAGACGGTACAAAAAAGCAAGAAGCTCAAGGCTGATCCACTAATCGGTTTGGTCGCTGCGGTGTCTGTTGGTATGAAAGATGGCGAAGCGTACCTTGATTTAAACTATGAAGAAGACTCGAGCTGTGATACTGACCTAAACGTGGTTATGACGCAAAAAGGCGAGTTTATTGAAATACAAGGTACGGCGGAAGAAAAGCCGTTCACCCGTGCCCAAGCGGATGCCATGCTGGCAATGGCAGAAAAAGGCATCGCTGAGTTGGTTGAGATGCAACAAACGGCACTGGGCTGGTAAGCTGACCCATAACCATAGTGGTTGCTTTAACCCGATCATAATAATAGGTAATCAGGCATGCTCAAGCTGACCGATGATGGCGCAAAAATCACCCTACAAGGACAACCACCCGCAGGGGATAATGGGCTATTTTGGTTCGGCTCGGCGCTGCTTATTGGCGCGGTGGCCGTAGCAATGGCCATGAGCTTATTGCCTGAGCGCTTTGCTATTGGCGCGCTGGCGTTACTGATTGTTGGCTGTTTTATATTTAACCGCAAGCGTCAGCAGCAAAAAAAAGACCACAGCGGCTATATCAGCGGCGGCGTGTTATGGGTGCGGGCAGGCGAGTTGGTTCATGACAGTCAAGGCAAGCGTGAACACATTCATCTGGCAGACGGCGATCAGGTCACACTCTTTGATGAACAAGTCCAAATCGTCGGCGCGGACAATCAGCGCAAGTATCACATTAGCGGTTTTGATAGCGCCCAAGAAGCGCAAGCGACCAAAGCCATTTTAAAAGGTGAGGCGTGTGGCAAGCGCCATGTGAATATTAAAATGCAAGACACGCCAACAGACTAACGCAGTGTTTATAGGACGCCGCCACTCAGATGACATGAGTGGCGGCGTTATTTTGCCCCTAATTATCGATTAGTAAACCCTTACTGTCTTTTTGTTCACCGTTCATTTCTCCCGCTCATTGACTTCCCTTTCATCTGTCCTATGATACCTTTTATCTTTTAAATAACCCCGCTCGTCGCCAATAAATGCTTGCAGAGTGGCTGGTAAATGGTTTATAAATGAAGGCTGATAATCTCACAGTGATGGCAAGTTTTGCTGCCATTGTCATGGTTCTAAAAGGAGTTTGTCATGCCCTGTTTGTCAGTCAATGCTCAAAAGCAGCTGTCACCAGCCCGTTCATCAGATACTACCGTTGCTACTCTCACTACCGCCAGCGTATCATTAGTCAAGCAGTCTCTGCTGGCAGGTGGTTTACTACTGGCGTTAAGTGGTATCAGCCAAGCACAAGCCGACAGTATGAGTGATTTAATCGCCCAAAAATCATCCCTTGCTGAGGTTCCTGTGCCCAGCGCTCGTATCAGCACCCGCTCGACCATATCTCGCGCCCGTACGCCTGCTGCGACCAGTAATGTGCAACAGACCAGCTATGTCCAGCCAGCGAGCAATCATCGTTATACCTCGCAAAAAGTGACAGTCACCCCCTCAAATCCAAGAGACACCCGTGGTTATCCTGACGTGCCGCGCCAGTCGTTTGGGGTGTTGCCTGCGTTTTTGTCTGCCACTTACGACAATGTCGATAGCCAATATATGCCGCTACTTAGCCGTGCTGAAACCCAAAGTGCCCGCGCCGCACGTGAGGTCATCAGTACCGCCCGCACCATGGCGCTCAATGAACGGACGATCATCCAAGGCGGCTGCTGGGATTATCTCAATGCGGTATTTAATCGGGCAGGGGTGACGCGAGACACCATCCATAAAGGCACTTACCGCGAAGGGCCTTATGCCAGCAGCAATGAGATACAAGCAGGTGATTGGCTGTACTATATCAATCATGGCTATAACGATATCGAGCACAGCGGCTTGTTTGTTGGCTGGGTCGATCAAGCTGCCAACCAAGCGCTGATACTCAGCTATGCTGGCGAAAGCCGCCGTGAGCCTGCGCGCTACCGCGTTTATGACTTAAGCCATGTTTACCAGATCATGCGTCCTGTTGGCTAATCGCATTGTCAGTAAAATAGGTATAAAAATAAGCCCCATAAAAAATGTCCACCGCCGTTTGGCGATGGACATGGCGACTATATAGCGTAGCGAGCGTCTATAGAGCAGTTATTAACGATGCTGTGTTAAAACGGTTTGACCACCACCAAAATCACAATAAAAATTAAGGCAAAAACAGGTACTTCGTTAAACCAGCGCCAAAACTTGTGCGTTTTGTAATGCGGATTGTCGATCAGCTTTTTGCGATAGTAGCCGCAAGCACCATGATAGCCTGACAGCAAGACCACCAAAAACAGCTTGGCATGCAGCCAGCCTTGGGTCTTGTACACATCCCAGCCCAAAAACACCATCCACAGCCCAAACGCCCACGTGGCGATCATCGCGGGTGTCATAATACCGCGATACAGTTTGCGCTCCATAATGCTAAAGCGCTCTTGGCTGATGGCATCCTCACTCATTGCATGATACACAAACAGGCGCGGCAAATAAAAAATGGCCGCAAACCAGCACACCATTGAGATGATGTGCCATGCCTTAATCCAGTTAAAATAATCTGCCATAATAGGTTCTCTAGTGCGTCTGTATCAACAGATTTGCGTGGCATATCTGCACATACCGCTGGGGTGCCAGCGGTATTGATTAGGCTTATTCGGCCACCATTATCTGTGACTGATGACCACTCATGGCATCGATGACAGGCAATACTTTGGGCGCACGCGGGGCCGCAAACTGCGGGGTTAAACCCAGCTCACGCATCAGGCGATTGTCACTAGACTGGCTGGCGTTGCCTGTAGTGAGTAGCTTATCACCATAAAAGAAAGAATTGGCACCTGCCATAAAGGCCAAAGACTGCTCGGCATCAGACAAGCTCTCACGGCCTGCAGACAGACGCACGTAGCTGCTTGGGCAGCAAATACGGGTCACAGCGATGGTACGAATCCACTCAAGCACTGACAGTTGACCTTCTGCCAACACCTTGTCACCCAGCGGTGTGCCTGCGATGGGTACCAACAGATTCACAGGGATAGACTCAGGCGCTTTTGGCATTTTGAGCAGCTCATGCACCCAGTCGATGCGGTCGTCGCGGCCCTCACCCATACCAACGATGTTACCGCTACAGACATTGATACCTGAATTGCGCACGTTGGCTAGGGTGTCTAAGCGATCATCGTAGCTGCGCGTGGTGACCACTTCATCATAATAGCGGCGCGAGGTGTCTAGGTTGTGATTGTAATAGTCAAGCCCTGCGTCAGACAACTGCTCAGCTTGATCTGGACTGAGCATGCCTAGCGTCATGCAAGTCTCAAGGCCTAAATCTTTGACTTCTTTAATCAGCTCGACCACATAGGGCATGTCTTTGGCGCTTGGGTGTTTCCACGCTGCTCCCATACAAAAACGCGATGATCCAGTAGCTTTGGCGCGTTTGGCTGCGGCGATGACTTTATCAATCTCAAGGCGCTTTTCTGCCTGTAGTTTGGTCTTGTCGCGATGATGACCTGACTGTGAGCAGTAGCCGCAGTCTTCAGGACAGTTGCCTGTTTTGATAGACAGCAAGGTGCTGATTTGCACTTCATTGGCATTAAAATGCTGACGATGAATGGTCTGCGCTTGCAATAGCAAATCCATAAGCGGCAGGTCAAACAGCGCCGTAATCTCTTCACGGCTGCGCACGACAGGGGCAGCATCAGGGTGCTCGGTGTTGCTCGTATTGGCGGTAGGTTCTGTGATAGAAAGCAGTCCTGCCATGATACAAATCCTTTTAAAAAACTGAAAGATAGTCAACCGAGTAAGTACCGCGCTGACGGTATACTCACTCATAAAAAAAGTTGCGGTATCCTAGTATACCGCAACCTTTGCCATAAAAGCAGACCTGTGCGCCCTGATAAGGAGCACGGCAGACTGCATTTTATTTACCGATTTTGTGCTTGGCAACGCCAATCCAATGATTGGTAAATTGCTGCGCTTTATAAGCATAAGGCTTGGCGCGAGTGATATAAGGTTTTAGCTCTTCTGGTACAGGCGGCACCACGTGTTTGGCCAATTTATTAAACCACATAATCAGGCTATAGTCGCCTTCCATGCTCAGTTTGCCTTCCTGCACTGCAGTCATAAAGCCCATTGCATTGCCTTGAGTCAACAGCTTAACACCCGTCATCGAATCTTTAAAGTTAATGGTCAATGTTGGCTCATCGGCGTGACCACTGTGCTGGCTAAATTCACCATTATCAAATTGATAATAACGCGCTACGCCAGACTCTTCGCTGGCAAGCTCAATGGTGACTTGACGATCGGTCAATAGGGCTTGGACGTCTTCATTGTCACTGGATGCCAGCATTGACAAACGGTAGCCGATAACGGCCAGTAGTACGTCAAGCGGGTCAGATTTGATGTCTAAAACAGGAATGGTAAACATGGTCAATCTCCTAAAAGTGAGCAGTAAAATAGAAATCAATGTATCTGAATTTTTACCACAATTATATTTGTATTTAGTATAAACAGTCATCAAACGCAACTCTTTAGGAGTTACGTAGAACCTATTAAGTATCTTGTAACAGTCTTTAGCAGTAATAAGAGCGTGTGAGACGTGATAAGCAGGCATGCTACCGCGATCGTAGACGCTGCGCAATAGGGTATTGAGTAAAACGAGGAGCTGACTCTGGGTTAGGTATCTGGTTCAGGGTATTCAGTCGTGCTGACATTGGACTATTGATGATGAGGCAGGGGTATTGTAGACCGTCTGCTCATTCAAAACGCGGTTCAAAATCGTCATAAATCGGTGTGTGTTCTATTAGGTGCGTGTTTGCAGCGGCGCGCTGCTTGGCTACCGTTTGGCTCAAGTCTTCATAACGCAGCGCTCGATACAGCACCCAACCGCCAAAGGGCAGCCAACTGATACCCAGTGCCGCCACATAGCTGTGCCACTGACTCAGTGCCAACCAGCTGATTAGTAGCTGCTGAATAACAATCAAGCTGAGCACAAAGCCCGCGCTACCAACCAAAGACAATAGCAACCAGTGCCGCGAATAATAAGCGATGGCCACTGCAAATCCCATCAACATACCGCCAATAAACAACATGCCCGCGCGCCACAGGTTGATATCGTGATCCAACAAAGTTACTAAAAGCATCATTCATCTCGCCGTCATAAGGTGAATTGCAATGTGATCATTATGACGGCTTGGATGGCAAAGCTAAATAGGCGGTAGGCAGTATTGCGACAATGGTTGACGCTTAGGTTTATCGGTATGTTGGGAGGTATAAGCGGTCGTTTTTTGCGACAAAATGACAAAAATGACCGAAACACGATGCAGTATCAGCTTAAGCGTGACCGTTACGACGTCCCCACCATGACAGCAAAGACACCAATACCGCGCCCAAGACAATCAGTCCAACAGTGGTGAGCCAGTGCGCGCCAGTAGGGTATTGCCACGGCATCACATTGTGAATCGCATCGCCAGTTAAGCTGCCTATGGCATCGACTTTCCACGGCCAGACCTTGACCAGTGACCCTGCGATAAACCCTGTCAAAAGCGCCAGCGTGGCTTGATAGTAGCGTGACAGTAGCCACTTGAGCATATGGGTAAAGAGCAGTAGCCCTGTGACCATACCCGCCATTACCGTGGCAATGATGGACAAGTTAAAATTGTGTACCGCCTCTAATACAGTGTCATAAGCCCCCAGCAGCAGCAGGATAAATGATCCAGACACCCCCGGTAAAATCATCGCACAAATGGCAATCGCCCCTGCAAAAAACAAATAGGGCAGACTTGTTGTGGCGGCCAATAGTGGCATACTACTGATCATCACTGCCGCGATAAGCCCAAAAACAAACAAGCCACCGCGTACTGGTGTCCAGCGCTTAATCTCCGTCAGTAGTAGCAAGACGGTGGCTGCCACAAGACCAAAGAAAAATGACCAAATTAATAACGGCTGATTGTCCAGCAAGCCTTTGATAATACCTGCTAATGTGATGAAGCTGGTGGCAATCCCCAAAACCAAGCACAGCAAAAAGGTCGCATCGATATGACGCCACACGGCTGCCAAGCCTTTAATACCACCCTCTTTACGAAACACTTGCCACAGGTTGGGGCCGATGCTGCCAAGCGCACTGATCAGACGCTCGTAAATACCTGAGATAAGGGCAATCGTGCCGCCTGAGACGCCAGGTACGATATCGGCGGCGCCCATTGCCATCCCCTTAACATAAACGGCGAATAGCGACTTTGGGGTATCTTGCGGATCGGTCGCGTCATCAGTGTGCTGAGGTGACAGTGCAGCATCGGGCCGCGGTGATTGTGATGCCGACATGGACATTCCTTTTGACAAAAAAAGCACCCAATGTTGGGCGGTGAAGATAAATGCGCTGGGCTTACGGTGCAAACCCAGCGTTGAGAATGGCGGTGTGTATAGCCGCCAAATAGAGAGGCTGGTTAGGCAGGGACAAGGGCAGGGTAGCCAAGCGCATAGAACACGCCTTCAAGCCCTGTCACATTGACCGCCGCATCAGCGCGTGCTTGCACAATAGGCTTGGCATGGTAAGCCACGCCCAAATCAGCAATTGCCATCATTGGCAAATCATTGGCACCATCACCAACACACACCACTTGCGACAGCTCAATGCCTAGGCGCTCAGCGGTATGGGTGACGATGGCCGCTTTTTTGGCACCATTGACAATCGGCAGCTGCACGCGACCTGTGACCGTGTCCTCTTCAATATCTAAATGGTTGGCATGAACCTCGTCAATACCCAACTGCTCAGCGATGTAATTGGCAAAGTAGGTAAAGCCGCCTGATACCAGCATCGTATGGTAACCCAAGACTTTAAAGGCGCGGATGGTGGTCAGCGCCCCAGTTGACAGCGTGAGACGCTCACAAATCTCATCCAGCACCGTGGTTGGGATGCCTTCTAACAGAGCCACACGCTGGGCAAATGACTCATCAAAGTCGATCTCACCGCGCATGGCTGACTCCGTGATGGCTTCTACTTGTTCACCAATACCCGCTGTTTTTGCCAGCTCAACGATGACTTCTTGCTCAATGAGGGTCGAATCCATATCAAAGCATGCCAGCTTATGGGTACGCAGCATGTGACCGACTGAAAGAATATGACAATCGACCAAATCTAGCGCATCAAAATCGTCATTAAAGTCAGCACAATCTGGATTGAGGCGATACTGCTCAGCCAACTCACGGCGCAGGCGCGTGGTCAACTGATCGTCAATAATGTGCGCCGCAGCGGTCTTTTTGGCAGGATGCATCAAGGTATCGGTGACGGGCACAAGCAAGTAGCGAAACACTTGCGTCGGTATAAATGGTGGTTTGGCGGCGCTGTCTGTTGCAGCTGTAAGCGGTACGTCAACAAAAGACGCCTTCTTGTCTTCGGCCACGGTGACCAAGTGCCAGTTCGGCTGTTCGTTAACCCACGACTGGACATACTGATGGACATCAAGGGTTGGCATGCGGGTAGGGAGTACCACGACTAAGGCAAATACAGGTAGAGACTGTAATGCGTCAAAATCCCGCAAATCGGTATCATCAGGCAGTAACGATGCAATAGAATCGACGGCTTGTTGCCAAGCTTTGCTGTCTTTTGGTAACGAGTAAGGCGTATTTTTTGGCATGGCTGAATTGTCCCTTGTATGCTCAGATAAGATTAGGAATAATAACAGTTTTACCGTGCAGCGCCTATAGGCGGCCTATGAAGTATTTTTGGCTTATTTTGTCCTATTTTTTTGGGATTTATTCACATACACATCGGCTTTAACGTTAGAATGTCAGCGCTGAGCTCATATCTCTGACAGACGGTGATAAACGCGTTCATTATTGGCAAAGCGCTCGTATCACATCAACTGCGTATGCCCTATGTCGTCCTCACGATCACCGCTGCACCAGACTTGCGACGCATCCAGTCAGCGCATGGGCATCTCAAGCATGGGCACCTTAGTATTGGTAGTACACAATTCCAAAAAATGAGCCATCGTCTCGTTTTTTAATTTCTCTTATCCAAAAAAGTTTACGACATCATGATGTATTTAGCGCCGCGGCAAGGGTTGTTTGCCATTATTATTTTGGTCAGTTTCTGTTTGCAAACGTTGTTTTTAGTCATCAGTACTGATCAGCAGCTGACGGACAACCGTGAGCAAAAAGGTGAGCAAATGGTCACCCAGCTCATTGATGAGGCGCGACTGTCTTTAGAAAACAAAGACCGCGTCAGCTTAAGCGTGATTGCCAACCGCTACACCAGTGAGCAGGACGTGGCACGCTTGGTGATTCGTGACAGCAAAAACAATATTTTGGTGCCTGTGGGTAACGCACCCATGCAGCAGGGCGAGACCATCACCCAAATTGCGACGCAAGGCGATGCGGTGATCGGCAGTGTGGCGCTCACGCTAAAAGACATCAGTAAAGGTGAAATCATCGCCATGCAGTGGCCGTTCGTCATTGCGTCACTGATTTTGCATTTGTTTTTATGGCTCATTTATGGCTACATTGCACGTCCAACTCAAGCGCAAATAGATGCGCTGAGCCGCACGATTCAAAACCAGCAGCAAACCTCTGACGGTCAACAGCCGCCGCCAGCCGCCGAGCGCCGTAACGATGCCACGCCGCCTCAGGACAATAGCGCCGATAGCAGCCAGCACACCATCGTCAAGCGTGCCGCGGTAAAAGGCAAAAACATTCATAAAGAGTTAAACGCTTATCTCAGATCACAGCAAACGAGCAACAGCGAGAAGGAAGCAGATGACGTAGAGCCGCAAGCTGCTGCGACTCAGCCCAGCAGTAAAAATAAAAACAGCACCAGCCCTACCAAACTCTCGGGAGGGCGTGACTTTAGCCGCGTCAGCGTACATATCATGTTTCATGATGAGTACAATATGCTTGAGCGCCTAGCCCCTGAAATGCGTGCGCCTTATTTGGCCTTATGTACGCAGCTTTTGGATCAAGCCTTGCACGAACTGCTCAAGCAGCCGCTACTTGCAGGAGTGACGGCAGAAAATGAGCCTTATTTTAGTGAAAATGGCGCGTATGCCGTGCTCAAAGCCGATAACAACCATGCCAAAGTGGCGCTTGCTGGCGTGATGCTGGGTAAATTGTATCTGATGCTCAATAAAATCATTCATGATAAGCATATTGAACTGTCTCGTTTTGCGTTGCCTGCCAAAGTTGGGGTCAGTGATGAAGCACAAGCCGATGCCATGGGTGCCCTGCTGGACAATAAAGGTAGAAAAGAGCAAATGTTGATCTTGCTGCCGACACTGGGACTCAAACAAATTAGCCACCACGTTCAGGTGCATAGCCTAAAACGCCCAACCACCGTTTATGAGCGCGAATGTGCGGTATTTGATGGTGCCAACGAGTCCTTAATGCAGCGTTTGGCTGATGTGCGTAATGCTGTCCTAATGGGCGGCAATAGCCATGCCTAAAAAGCGATAGCGCGATTCCGACCAGCGTCTATCACCGCGCTTTGTCATGAAAATGATTGACAAGGCGCAATAGAGACTTTATAAGGCATATATAAACCAAGTAGTTTTCATTTTCTAGCCCAGATAATAGGAGATTGTCATGAGTGATTCTGATATTGACGACGATTTTGATGGTGATTTTGTAGACGACGATGATGCCAAGATGGTAGAAGAGGCGGAAACCAGCGTACGCAATCGCTTAAGCAGTTTAGAAAAGCGCCGTTTGATTGATAACTTGTTAGAAGAAAAGCGTCTGGCCAAGGCATTAAAAGATGAGCTAGACGACTTTGATGATGACGACGATGATTGGGATGATGACGACCTGTAATTAATGCCCCGATCGACCACCTGCAAACAACAAGTGATCTGCACTCAACTGTGCTAAGCTTGTAGCGCGTATCTTGCCAGTTACCCCTCGTTTTTTCAGCACTTAACAGATAGGCACGGGCATACTGCCCCACCTATCGATCCAAGGATAAGTACCCATGAGCACTCCATTAAGCTTCGATGAACTGCTGGACTTTTTAGACACCTCCGACCACCAGTACGTCCTAGATAGCGTCGCCACCCACGGTTTTTTGACCGCCACGGTGATTGGTCGTCCGCTACCCAACTGGTTGGATGCGCTGTTTGAAGGTCATGTCAGCGAGATTCCAAACAATGTCGTTGACGGCATTCAGCGCTGGCGTGATGCCATCACCAATGAGCTTAAAAACGAAACCCCAATTGAGCTGCCCTTTGGTGAAGATGCGGGTGATGAAGAGGTGGCAGTGGACTTTTCGGAAGATTCAGACATCGTGGCGTGGTCGATTGGTTTTGTTGATGCCATGTATGCTGATGACGCTGAAGACTGGTTTGCTAACGAAGACACTGCTGAAGATGTGGCGGTACTGACGCTGCCGATGATCGTGCTGAGCGGTATTGATGATGAAGACCCAGAACTGATGCAAATGCGTGCTGACCAAGACAAAATGGCACAGATGGCCAATAGCATCGAAGGCAACTTGACCGAGCTGTTCTTATTGTTTCATACTGACGACTGATTCAGTAGTAGTGGCGGCGCAGACTGACTGTGGCCGCGACTGGTTATTCGTTTTTGTTCGCCTCTCTTGGCTAACCTAAAAGGGTCTCTCATGCAGCTATCTAACCTTGAGCACTTGCCCAACTATCAGATCACCGAGCGCCTTGATGTGGTCTACGGCAGCACGGTGCGCTCAAAACACGTCGGCAAAGACTTGTTTGCAGGGCTAAAAAACATCGTCGGCGGTGAGCTGACGGCTTATACCGAGCTGCTGGAAGAATCACGGCAAGAAGCGATTGATCGTATGGTGGTCAAGGCCGAAGCGCTCGGCGCAGATGCCATCGTCGGGCTACGGTTTTCGACCTCAAGCATCGCCCAAGGCGCGTCTGAGCTGTTTGTTTATGGGACAGCGGTCAAAGCTGTGCCTGTGTCGCAAGCAGCTGCTACGCCGTATCAGCCGCCACATAATAACCATGGTGGCGGTGCTGCTGTGCCAGATTCTACGCAGACTCCAAGCGATGAGTTGCCGCGTTTTAATCCGTTTGGCTAGGGCAGTCCCTAATGCAAACGTTTATCACCATTTTCAAATAGGGACACGCCCTAATCTGGCAGCTGTCCTTGATGGGCTGCATTACTGAGACGTCTTATGACCGACCACATGTTTAACCTACTTATCAACTACGGCCCAATACTGGTTTTGATTGCGGTGGGCTGGTTTTTTGGGTCGCGTCATGAGCGTCAGCACTTAGCGCAGCTGGCTAAGGCCGAACAGGCACTCGGTCATATTATCGTTTCAAGCGAGCGCTTTTATCAGCCCAAGCTGGTGGCGGGTAGTGAAGGGACGTTGGTGCTGGGCAGTGTGGTCATCGCGCAAGATTATTTTAAAATGGTCATTGCCAATATATTCAATCTGTTTGGTAAAAATCTCACCACCTATGAGACGCTGCTGGATCGCGCGCGCCGTGAAGCGTTGGTGCGTATGCGTACCCAAGCCGAGGCACAAGGCTACAGTCATATTTACGGCTTGCGTCTTGAGGTGACCAATGTCAACCAGCTGGGCAGTATGGTTGAGGCCATTGCCTATGGTACAGCAGTGCATAGTATGGACCGTGTTCCGGTCTCTGCGGCTTCTGCTCAGAGACCGTCTACACGTCATCAAAGCGATACGTAGCGCAGTCATCGCTTCACGGTACTCACCCCATCCAACACCATATTGACTGAGAACAGCATGCTATGATTGATTTTTTAGTAGAAGTAATGTTCAAGCTTATCTTCCTATATGGCATTGTCAAAACAGTCACATGGCTAAGTGAGGCGGATAACCGAGAGCGTTTTGCAGACAGCGTCGGAGTTTTTCTTGACGCTGCCAACTCCGATGGCAGCAGTTCTAGCGGTGAGTCTTGCGGCGGTAGTGACTCAGGTGGGTCATGTGGCGGCGGTGACTCAGGCGGTGGCGGCGGTGGCGACTAAATGCGGTATGGCTTATCGACCTTGACTAAGGACAGCTGTCCTGCTGTATCAGCTAGGGTAACTGTCTTTACCGCTACTAATGGTGGATTATGGATTGCATGTTATCGTGAACGACCTGCCATCTGCGCCTTGACCTTTTCGATATCAAACAAAAAGGTGCGGTTTTTGAGTACCGCGACAAAGACCACACCGCCTATCGTATTGCCCACCAATACCACAACCAAAAACCACAAATACTCAAGCAAGCCCACACTGTGACCATACATCAGCGCCGCAAACACCTCGATATTACCGACGATACTGTGATGTAAACCCAAAAAGCCAATACTCATGGTGATGAGTGATACCAGCACAATACGGCTTAAGGTATCGCGTGCGGAGGTCACGAGCCACGCCGCCACGCCCATCATCCAGCCCGCCAAAATCGCACTGCCAAAAATCACCCACCAATCAAAACGCAACACATGATGCGCATAAGCATCGATGCTCTCGGTGGTAAACAGCTGCATATGGATACCCAGTCCAATCATCAGCGCGGCAAACAAACAGCCGCCTGTGATATTGCCCGCAATCACAATACCCCACAGGCGCAGCAGTTTGTGCAATGGCTCGATTTTATTGAGCACAGGCAGGCTGAGTAAGGACGTCTGCTCAGTAAACAGCAGCGACTGACCAATCACCACGATGATAAAGCCAAGCGGATAGAGCAGGGAGGAGAGCACCATCGCGTATTGACTGGGCATCAGCTCACCGAGCAAGGCAAATACCGACAAAATCACAAACAGGCTAAAGCCAATCTCAAGCCCTGCGGTAAAGGCGCTGGTAAACAGGGAACCCAAGGAGCGATTAAAGGTTTCTTTGGCATCGATGACCTGCTCGACCAAGATACTGGCATAGCTTTTTGGCTCGCTAAAGTTGTCATCACTGGCGACTTCCTTGATGGTCTCTTTGTCGTCTTCGCTGATGTCTTGTGGTAAGTCTTTATTTTCAACGGAATGAGTCGCGCTTGGCGCATGGTCATTTGCTACATCGCTATCTGCTACGCTGTTAGTAGGCGCGTTATCGTCAGGCTGGTCGTGCTGGGACATGGTGGTTACTCGCTTGGGTCTGCTAGACAGGTGCGCCCAGCAGCAATAAAAGGTTGCTAAACAATCAGTCATGATGCCTTGGTGCGCATCAATGCATTTATAAGCGCCTAGCGGTTTTGGTTCATGTTTTGGTCAATGTCTCGGTCAGTGCAGCGCTCGTATATTGGGACGAAATAAGGAAAAATCATTCGATGCTAACAAAATGTGCGTATATAAGATAAAATCAGTGCTATTGCGCATTTTTAATGCCGACACTGTCTTCGTTATTTTTTGTGGTCATGCCTATCGTGACCGTCTTTACTTTGCTTAATCCTTCACTTTTTTCACTTTTTCGTTTGAGAATTTTATGAGTCATCACAACCTAACCGTTTCGATTCAAGCCGCCTTGCAACAATTAGAAAATGCCTATTCACCTGCCACGGTCGAATCAGGGATGTATCAAGGCTGGGAAGACAATGGTTACTTTGCGCCCACCTTTGATAAAGAAGAGTCGTTCTCTATCGCCTTGCCACCGCCGAACGTCACAGGCTCATTGCACATGGGGCACGGCTTTAATAACGCTATTATGGACGCGTTGACCCGTTTTCACCGTATGAATGGTGAAAACACCTTATGGCAACCTGGCACCGATCATGCGGGTATCGCCACGCAAATGGTCGTTGAGCGTCGCCTGAATGCCGAGGGCATCAAGCGCCATGACCTTGGCCGCGAAGAATTCGTCAATAAAGTATGGGAATGGAAAAAAGAGTCAGGAGGCAATATCACCAGCCAGATTCGCCGTTTGGGCAGCTCGGTCGATTGGTCACGTGAGCGCTTTACCATGGATGACGGCTTGTCTCATGCGGTCAAAGAAGTGTTCGTACGCCTATTTGATGACGGGCTGATTTATCGCGGCAAGCGTCTGGTCAACTGGGACCCTAAGTTCCAAACCGCCCTGTCTGATCTGGAAGTCGAAAACCACGACGAAAAAGGCAACCTATGGCATTTCCGCTATCATTTCACTGACAGCGATGTGACCACCCAAGACGGCAAAAACTATCTGGTCGTCGCCACCACCCGCCCCGAAACCTTGCTCGGTGATACGGCGGTTGCGGTCAACCCAAGTGATGAGCGCTATGCGCATTTGGTTGGCAAAACCATCACCTTGCCGCTAACAGGTCGCGTTGTGCCTATTGTGGCTGATGATTATGTCGAGAGCGACTTTGGTACAGGCTGCGTGAAGATTACCCCCGCGCATGACTTTAACGATTATGAGTTGGGTCGCCGTCATAACTTGCCACTCATTAACGTCTTAGACGCACACGCCAATATCTTGGCTGACATGGAAGTCTATCCAGACCTACAAACCCGCGAGCCAAGCCTTGAGAGCACACCAACCGATCATTCAGGTAATAGCTATGCAGGCCTTGAGCGTTTTGCCGCGCGTAAGCACTTGGTCGCCCAAGCTGAAGCAGAAGGCTGGCTCGATGGCATCGAAGACTACGCGCTCAAAGCCCCACGCGGCGATCGTAGCGGCGTCATCGTTGAGCCGTGGCTGACCGATCAGTGGTATGTGGCGGTCGAGCAACTGGCGAAACCTGCGATTGATGCGGTCGAAGATGGCAGTATTGAGTTCGTCCCCGCCCAGTACAAAAACATGTATATGGCGTGGATGACTGACTTACAAGATTGGTGTATCAGCCGTCAGCTGTGGTGGGGGCATCGTATCCCTGCTTGGTACGACGCAGACGGTAACATTTATGTCGCACGTGACGAAAGTGAGGTGCGCCAGAAATACAGTCTCGCAGTAGACGTGACCCTAACCCAAGACAATGACGTGCTGGACACGTGGTTCAGCTCAGCGTTATGGACGTTTAGCACCCTCGGCTGGGCCGATGGCAGCGCTGACCCACGCGTGATGGAAACCTTTCACCCTACCAGCGTACTGGTGACAGGCTTTGACATCATCTTCTTTTGGGTCGCGCGCATGATCATGATGACCCTGCACTTTGTTAAAAATGAAGATGGCAGCGCGCAAATACCCTTTAACACCGTGTACGTCCATGGTCTGGTACGTGACAGCTATGGTCAGAAGATGTCCAAATCTAAAGGCAACGTCCTTGACCCAATCGACATCATTGACGGCATCGACCTTGAAAGCTTGGTCACCAAACGCACCAGCAACATGATGAACCCCAAAGACGCCGCCAAGATTGAAAAACAAACGCGCAAAGAATTCGTTGATGGTATCCCCGCGTATGGTACAGATGCGCTACGCTTTACCTTTACCTCACTGGCGAGTACAGGTCGCGATATTAACTTTGACCTCAAACGTGTCGAAGGCTATCGTAACTTCTGTAACAAAATCTGGAACGCCAGCCGTTTTGTGCTCATGAACTGCGTCGATAATGACGGCAATGCCAAGGCCATCGACCAAGCGGCGAACCCTGAGGTATGGGAATTACCAGAAAAATGGATCATCAGCCGTCTCAACTCCACCATCAGCGACATTCGCCAGCATTTTACCCAATATCGTCTCGACATGGTCAGCCAAGACATCTATGAGTTTATCTGGAATGAATACTGCGATTGGTACGTTGAGCTTGCCAAAGCCAGCCTCAATGATGACTCGGTGAGCGATGCGCGCAAAGCGCAAATCCGCTACGTACTGCTACACGTCCTTGAGACAGCGCTGCGCTTCACCCATCCCATCATGCCGTATATCACCGAGCAGGTCTGGCAGACTATCGCGCCGCTGCTGGCTCGCAAAGCCACTGACAGCATCGTCATCGCCGCCTACCCACAGACCGATGACAGCCAAATCAGCGAGCAGACTGAAGCGGATATGGCGTGGCTACAAGAGCTGATCGCCAGCGTGCGTAACATTCGCGGCGAGATGAAGCTCGGCAACGCGGTACGCCTGCCTGTGCTGCTACAAAACATCACCAGTGATGAAGAAGCGCGCCTCACGCGTATCGAAAACCAGTTTAAAGCGCTGGCTAAAATAGACAGCCTTGCCATCGTCAAAGAAGGCGATGACGTGCCACTATCATCATCTAGTATGGTCGGTCAGCTACGCGTACTCGTACCGATGAAAGGTCTAATCGATCCCACCGCTGAGCTGGCACGTTTAGGTAAGTCATATGATAAGTTGAAAGGTCAATCCGAAGGAATCGCTCGCAAGCTAGGCAATGAAGGCTTTGTCAGTAAAGCCCCAGCGGAAGTGGTCGATGCTGAGAAGGCGAAACTGGCTGAGCTAGAAGGGCAGCTTGCGACCATGAACACGCAGATTGAGCAGTTAAAGGCGTTATAATATTTTTATAAAATATTGATAATTACATTCTAAAAATTGATAGACTAATATTTTTTATTTAAGTTAAGATGGTTTCTTATAAATAGTTTTTACTATAAAGGATAGAGTAATGAGCGATTTAAATATTAGAAGGATATTGGATAAAATTTCCAATGGGAATATTAGAATCCCTACTTTTCAAAGAGGGTTTGTATGGGATCCTGAGTCTGTAGCTTTTCTTATGGATAGTATTTATGAAGGCTATCCATTTGGAACAATACAGTTGTGGAGAACTAAAGAGCAATTAAATTGTGAAAAGAAAATTGGAAATTTTGATCTTTTTAAAAGAGATGAGGATTATCCTATAGATTATGTTTTAGATGGACAGCAAAGACTAACATCGATTTTTGGTGTTTTTCAAAGCGAAATAGATACTAGTGAAAAAGAAAATAGCCCATTTAATATTTATTTCGATCTAGAAGTTGAAGATAATTCTCAAGATTCACAATTTGTAGCATTTGAAGTAGGGGCTGATATTGATGAATCAAAATATTTTCCTCTAAATACTTTGTTTGACACAACGAAATATAGAAGTGCTACTCAAAAAATTAATGATCAAACGACTATTGAAAGAATAGATAAGCTCCAAGAGAGATTTAAAGAAGTATCAATACCTTCTCAAACTTTGGAAACTGACGATAAATCAAAAGTTGCAATTGTATTTGAAAGAATCAACAGAAGAGGAGTGGAACTAGATACTCTACAGTTATTAACAGCATGGACTTGGAGTGAAGATTTTGATCTTCAAAGTGAGTTTAAAAATTTAAAAGAAGAGCTCTTACCTTACGGTTTTGAAGCTGTAGGATCTAATGCAAATTTATTATTAAAAATAACATCTGCAGTAATAAATAATAGTTCAAATATAGAGGAGCTAATTTCACTAAATGGTGAAACAGTTAGAAGTAGGTTTAAAGAGATTAAAAATGGAATTTTAGGAAGTATTGATTTCTTACGTAATAATATGAAAATAGAGTCTATAAAAAATTTGCCATATGAACATTTTTTAATACCTATGTCTGTATTTTTTGCGGTTAATGGAAATACACAGTTAAGAATAAATACATTGCAAAGTAAAAAGATAAAGAGTTGGTTCTGGAAAAGTTCATTTGGTAGAAGATATGCTTCTAGTACAAGCAAAAAAATAGATCAAGATATTAAAGAAATGGTGAAACTAAAAGAAAATGCTAATATTTCTAGTATAGACTCTATTCCATTTAATGGAATAAATGCGAATTTTTTTAAAGAAGAAGTATTTTCAATGAATAGGGTTACTTCTAAAGCCTTTATTTTATTACTGGTGCAAAATGGCCCGAAAAGCTTAGTTTCTGGCGGTGAAATAACTTTGAAAAAAGTCCTTAAAGAATATAATAAAAATGAGTTTCATCATATTTTCCCAAAAGCATATTTGAAAAATTTGGATAACAATGAGGAACTATATAATAGTAATTGTTTTGCAAATTACTGTATTTTATCAAAATCAGACAATAATCTAATAAAAGATAAAAAGCCTTCCGAATATCATGATTTATATATCAGTACAGAAAATGATGATGTTTTGAATTCTGCTTTTATAGATAGACAGTCTCTTAAAAGCGATGATTTTAATAGTTTTGTTGATGCTAGAGCAGATAAATTAATGAATAAATTGACGAGCCTTATTAGTTGATTTTTTAGAAAAACAATAATATCAGATGTATAGTCTATTTTTTCTATTAAAAATATCAATGATAATTAGATAACTCATAAATTTATATAAAGATTAAAAAAAGGTTCACTATAGAATAGTGAACCTTTTTTACTCTCTTTCCTATTATTCAACCTACCTAGACGCCTGCGCTTTTAGCTTTATTAACTGAGTCAGCAAGATACGTCGATCATAACCGCGAAATTCTTCACCGCCGCTACGGCGTATCTCAAAGCCTTTGATAGCGCTGGTGGAGACCATATTGCCTGCGTATTTCCCTTTACTATCCAGCGCGACGATAAACGGATAATAATAAATATCCTTAGGGTCTAAGCCAGTCAGCGCCACCGCTTCATCGCCGTTGGCATAGACGTTTTCGATATGTGCCACGACAAAGTTGTTGGCGACATAGCGATTCAGAGCGCGTGCGTCTTTGATATCGGCTGGGGAGACCCGCTCGCGCATCGACCAGTTGAGTATATCACCATCACCATAGCGCCACTCATAATCAAAGCTTCTAAACTTACCGTGAAAGTAATTATCCAGCACATGACACCAGATGCACCACTCACCACCATAGACGATCAGTACGGTTTTATCCTCGGCACGTGCCGCACGAATCGCTGTACTCAAAATGCTGACTTGATCGGCACACTCATCATAGAGCTTCGCCGCGCCATCGTTGCAGGCGTTGGACAAGGTGCTAGGGAAATGGGTGATAGGAAACGTATTGGTAGTCGCGTTACCTTTGATTGGTTTGTTATGACTTACTGCGCTGACAGCCAATGGTGTTAGCGCAGTAAGCGTTAGTAGCGTTATAGATAGTGATCTTATGACTGGCATTACTATGATCCAAATGTGATAGGCAGTATGAATAACGTATATAAACGAAATTGAGTTGACTATTTATATTAGTATATAGAACAAAAAAACCGCTTATAATCTATATGGCAAATGAGATTTCCATTTCGATAACGACCCCATATCACTGTTAAACGACATGCCAACATCAGGAATACTATGAACCTCACCATCGGACAACGCGCACCACTAAGCAACCTTGCTATTGACGAGACTGCGCCAATCACACTTAAGTTTACTCGCCAAAGTCCAATAGAGATGGACATCAGCTGCTTTGCCTTAGATGCAGTGGGCAAACTGATCAATGATGATTATATGGTGTTTTATAATCAGCCAACCTCACCCTGCGGGCAAATCAAGCTCACCCATTACGAGTCGCAGCCATCATCCGCTAGCAGCATCCAAGCTGAGTTTGAGGTTAACTTATCCAAACTGGCTACCAATATAGACAGCTTGTTTTTTGTGTTATCAGCCGACACGCCACTGAAGCAAATCCAGTCGTTAGCGATTGGCATTTGGCAGCAATCGCAAAAGGTACAGGCAGAGTATCAAGCAGCAGACTTTGCCGAGCAGCAAGCCAGTATGCTGATGCAGCTGTATCGTAAGGGTGGGGTTTGGCGGGTCTCTAACGTCGCGCAAGGTTTTAACGGTGGACTTGCCGCGATTGTGCAGCATTTTGGTGGTGATGTAGAGGAGGAATCAACGGATACAGCCACGGCCAATCTCAACACGGCCAAAGTGAGCCTAGAAAAAGTGATGCAAGATCGTGCGCCAAAGCTGGTGAACCTGGCCAAAAAAGCCACCGTATCGCTAGAAAAACGACAGCTGCAGCGTCTAACCGCAAAGGTAGCGCTGGTGCTCGACGCCTCAGGCTCAATGAACAGACAGTATAAAAAGGGTCGCGTACAAGAGGTGGTGAACCGCTTATTGCCATTGGCCGTGAGCTTTGATGACGATCAAATGCTAGATTGCTGGGCGTTTGCTCGCGATCCGCAGTATTTGGGCGAGGTGGGACTGGGTAACTATGATGGCTTTATTGATACCGCGCATGGCGGCTGGCGCAAATGGACGCTTGGCCCGCGTATTAACAATGAAGCCGAGGTGATGCAGGCAGTAACCGATTTTTATCAGCAAGATGGTCTGGAGGTGCCTGTTTATGTTTTATTTATCAGTGATGGCGGGGTGAGTGATAAGCGCGGTATCACTAAGGTCATGACGGAGGCGGCCAAGCTGCCCATATTTTGGCAGTTTGTCGGCCTAGGCGGTCGCAGCTACGGCATCTTAAAAAAGCTTGATGACATGACAGGGCGCGTGATAGACAATTGCGATTTTTTTGAGCTGGATGACTTAAATGACATCAGCGAAGAAGCTTTGTACGAAAATATGTTAGAAGAATTTCCCAGCTGGCTGGTAGAGGCAAAACGGCTGGGCATTATCAACCGCTAAACGAGCATCTGATCTTAATAGCCAAAAAAACCGCTCACAGCACGACTGTGAGCGGTTTTTATTTATTGAAGCATTTTAGGGTTATTGTGCCAATATATATGAGCAATAGTGACAGTTACAAATCAGGATAGGCCGCTTGTATCGCAGCTAAGATTTGGTCTTTAGCAGCTTCGTTGTAAAAGACGCAATCACTATTTATATCACGATCTTTATCTGCATAGTAGTCGTAATATTCACCAGAATATATGCGGTTATTGTATTTAACATAGGCGGCTACGCTTTCATCGTCTTGCAAATAACCTCTACCCCACGCGATACCATTCCACACTCCCTTGACAAGAGTGTCTAAATAATCTGCTTCAGGATCGTAATTATCAGTTTTCACAAGTGCCTGATTAAGAGTAATAAAACTCATATCTGGCAGAACAGGTAACTCCGTTTTACAGCTGGCTGCGCCATCAAAGGTACTCAGTGTTGATGGTAAGTTATTTATTTTATTAAATAACCTATCAGAAACGAATTCATCCTCAACGTTTTCTCGGGCGATGTAATTACCTATTGATTGCCCAGCTAATGGTTTATCAAAAAAACCAGTAGTTAATTTGAAGCCATTATCTAAACTCTGTGTGAGACTATTATTATCGAAATTGGTATTTAACGATTGGATGGTTAGGGTATTTGGACTATTAGATACAATATTTACAGAATCACTAATACCTTGAGTGGTTAATATCAACCCTTCTTCAAGTGAGTTCAAAAGTACAATCTGATCATTATTGTAGTTGGGTTGTTTGTACAGTGACTGCTGAGTGTATTCAATATTATTTGTAGTGTCATAAGTGGTGGTCATGACAATATTATCAAGAAAGGCTCGATTAAAATTATCGAAATCCAGATCAAGAGTGAAGTTATACCCTATGATATTGTTACTTACCGCAGTTGTCGGGGGGGTGAATGGACTAGGTTGTGGTGTTGGATTAGAGGGTGTTGGCGTTGGCGCTGGAGGAAGGGTATTAAAGGCATTGATGAGTATATTACTGTAGTCAATAATTTTGGTCGGCGTTGATCTAGTAGCCTCTATACAGTTGCCCCCATTGATTTTATAAGTGACATTTTGATCAAGGGCTGGAATCATGACCGCATCAAAGCGAGCACTATTGGGCGTAGGATATAGCTCTAATGGGGTATTAATGGGTACATAAAAGCTAAATTTACCATCGTTGTTACCAGCAGAGCCTGAATTGTGAAACCCGCGCCCCCGTACGTTAGCATAAAAATTGCCTGTAAATGGTGCTTTCGTGGTGGCATCAACCACGCAACCTTCTACCAATGCTTTGTAGCCGTCAATAGGAACATCTAGATTCCATAAAGTAAAGTGGCTGACCTCGCCGCGATAGCTACCATCCTCTTGACGCGTCGCACTGCCATCTTTTACCCAGATCATCTTATCTTCATCGTAATACCACAATGGAATGGTATCTAAGTCCTGATCGGTAGAGGCAGATGGATAGGTTAGGGTGGCCGTTGTGCCTGATTTTAGGTTCAGCTCGTTGCCTGTGGCAGGATCGGTTAGTTTGACATCAATGACGCCAACAGTAACCAGCCCTGTCTCATTAGAGCCATCGGCATTTTGACCAGTGAATGGCTGTGCGAATGACTGCGCACCTTCGATAGAATCAGGGTTGTAATAGTTGGCAGCGATATCAACGGTACCAAGAAAGGGCGTGCCGTCTTCGTAGCTGACAGCGTTGGCAGGGATGGTAACCGTAGCACCAGAGACCAGTAGGTTGCTGATACCTGCACTATTATCAAAAGAAGTCGCAATTTGATCTGGGCTTAGCGCCATATCAAGGCTATAAGACTGGTCTGGTATAATGATCAACTCACGGGCTAAGGATAAATAACCTGATTTTTTAACAAAAACCACAACTTTGTCAGTGATATTAGCCAAATCAAAAGAGTAAGCACCGCTTGCATCTGTCGTGACAGACTGGTCTGCCAACATTAAGGTCGCATCTGCTAGCGGATTGCCACTGGCATCAGTAATCGTACCGCTAACCGTTTGTTTCTGCGTCACCTCAGGAGTTTCGACTGGTGAGTTATTGTTGTTATCATCACCGCCGCACGCAGCTAGGCTGAGCGCTGCCGCCAGTAAGCTGACTTTGAAAAGATTAGAATGCATCGTAAGCCTCTCTTGATTTTGTAGTCCATCAGACAATCGCTGACAATAAATAAGTCCTTACAATAGGTTACTATTGATAAGGATTTAGAAACATTAGGATTATGCCTAAAAGTCGAACAAATATCTATTAAAAACATATGAGTAACATAGTCTTAGTCGGACTAACGTTTGCTAGTTTGACATCAAAAACGATATAAAAAAACCGCTCACAGTACGACTGTGAGCGGTTTTTATTGAGAGCTATTGCGCAAGCGTAGCGCATGTTATGTTCTACTCTTCATACAATGGTTCAAGGATGCCTTTATAGCTCAGACGTTCGGCGACTGGCATTTTAAATACTTGGCCTACAAAAGCTTGTGATTTACCCCATTCGATTTTATTGGTTTTTAGGTTAACCAAATATAAAGCGTGTGTCTGTCCTTGCTGCGGTGCAGAGTAACTTGTGCCACCCGTTGCCACTGCAGTGGTGATACCGACAGCCATAGAGTAGCCAAATGACGGTTTAGCACCTGCAATTAATGAGACAAAGACTTTATCAGTACCTTCAAGCTTTTGAACCAGTGCGCGGCTGTTTTCATCAAGTCCCAGATCGACACTTGCCCCTTCTGCATTGATAGCCATCTTGCGTTTATCACTACTGAGTGCTTGAAACAGATTGAGATAAGCTTGGTTGGTGAGACCATCAAACGTATTATCAGCACTCAGAATGGGATAGTCAGTATTGAGCACATCTTTGGCATCTGCTGTGGTCAGGATGTCCATTTTGGTCAGCGTGTCTTTAGCCTGCGTGCCGCAAATAAAGGGCGCAGTGGTACGGATAATGCGTAGGTCTTTTTCAGCAAGTGCCTCTTTCACGGTGTGCATCATGGCGATAGAGGCGGCATCAGATTGCTGATACAAGATATCATCTTTGCCCATTTCAACCCGCACTAGGCAGCCATCACTGACGATGCTCACAGGTTGCTTTTTTAAGCTTTTTTGCGTCTTATCATAAGCTGAGCGCGCCTCTGGGCTAGTGGTGGTCGCGCAGCCGCTCATCACGGTAGCCGCCGCTATTGCAAGAGATAGGGCCGCAGTTTTTGTAAATAATGACGTCATAACAATCCTATAGATAAAAGCCAGAACAAAAAAATCAATAGTAAAGCTGCCATTAGCAGCCGCTGTACAAGAGTTACCAAACAGCAAGCGAATCATTCAGTACCAATTTTACATTAAATTACGTAAAGCATACCATATAGAAACGTTTGAATTATGCCTCAGTATTGGACAAATTTCTAGCAAAAAAAGATAAACGCGACGCTTTTTTTATCATCAATAAGATAGCGTGACTACGCTATGACCACGTTAAACAAAAGACATAATAAAGACGCAAAAGTGTCATTGTGAGCGGATAAGCGTTGCGGCAAGATTGAGCACTTATTGGGACTGATACTGATTGGATGTATCAATAGTAGTCCTTGCCCTGCCGCCACTCTTATTGATACGACTGCCATGACTGAGAAAAAAAGCGCCTTTTACCATCGCCCTCACAACAAACAGTTTAAAAACCCAACCATGCGTTGGGTGCTGCTGGTGCTTGGCTGGGTGTTTTTTGTATTGGGCATCATTGGGGTACTACTGCCTGTCATGCCGACCGCACCCTTTATATTATTAGCAGCGGGGTGCTGGGCGCGTAGCTCAAAGCGCTTTCATTTTTGGTTGATCAACCATCGTTTTTTTGGCAAGTTTGTTCGCGATTGGGAACGCAACCATGCAGTACCGCTCTATGCAAAATGGCTGGCGACGGTGATGATGACGCTGTCTACTGCATGGCTGTTTTACCAGCTTTCAGGTGACATGATGTGGATGGCATGGCTGGTGGCGACCGTGTGTAGCGGCGTGGCCATTTATCTGTTTCGGTTGCCAAATGCTTAGAACAGATGGCAATAATGGTCAAAAAAGCAACAAAATCGCAAAAAATTGTATCTGTTTACGCGAAATGTCAGATAAAGCTTGCGATAGTGTGATGTGATGCTTATACTACGTTCAAGCTTAAAAGCAGTTCTGCACCAAATCATTACCTCGTAGTATTAGTTATAATCCTTCGGTTTAATATTTATCGTTCAGTAGCTATTTGAAAGCGTTACCGGTCGTTCGACCATTATTAGATTAAAATTAGGATTATAGTATGTCAGATACTCAAAAAGGTACAGTTAAGTGGTTCAATGAAGCTAAAGGCTTTGGTTTCATCGCTCCAGAAAACGGCGCAGACGTTTTTGCTCATTACAGCGAAATCTCTGGTTCAGGTTTCAAAACTTTGGCTGAAGGCCAAGAAGTTGAGTTCACTGTAACTCAAGGCCAAAAAGGCCCACAAGCACATAACATCGTTGCTATCTAATTTGTCTTTTATAGACAGATAGATAAACAGATGTATAAAAACGAACCTTCGGGTTCGTTTTTTTTCGTCTGTATTTTGGGTTGAGCTAGCATTGATTTGCGCTGTTGGTGTGCCATATAGACCACGTTTCATAGCCTGCACTTAATTGGCATCGCCCAAAACCAGCTTTATAAAAAACTGACACCAACGTTAATCAGCCCGCCGCCAAGGATCAGCCAAGCAAATATCATCGCACCAAGCAATAACGGCTTGATGCCTGCGTCTTTAATCGCGCTAAGATGGGTGGTCAAACCCAGTGCAAACATAGCCATCGTGAGCAGCAGATTATCTAGGTGTATCATGCTTTGTTCAAAGCGCGGCGCCATCGGTAGCCACGTATGCACTACCACAATCGCAATAAAAATAAAGGCAAACCACGGCACGTTGACCTGTTTGATACGCGCCGATAAAGACAGCGTTTTGCCATGTTTATTAGGCTGACCAGTCAAGACAAATGACAGTATCAATAAAAATGGCGCAAGCATCATCACCCGAATCATCTTGGTCACCACGGCAGCTGCGCCGACCTCAGCGCTGATGGCATTACCAGAGACCACCACTTGTGCCACCTCATGAATGGTTGAGCCGCTATAAATGCCAAAACGCTGCGCATCAAGCCACGGTGCCAACCAGCCCAAGTGATACAAAAAAGGGTACAGCAGCATGGAGAGCGTACCAAAGACCACCACGGTAGCTACGGCAATCGTCACTTTATGCGCCTGTGCGCGCACCACAGGCTCAGCCGCGATAACGGCGGCTGCCCCGCAAATACTGGCGCCTGAACCGATAAGTAAGGTGGTTTTTCTGTCCATTTTTAGCCATTTTGTGCCCAGCCAATAGGTGAGCAAAAAGGTTGAGGTCAGCACCAAAGCATCACTCATGATGGCAGGCATGCCGACGCTGGCCACTTGCGTCAAGGTCAGCTTAAAACCATAAAGCATGATAGCGAGGCGCAGTATTTCACTTTTGGCAAAGTTCACGCCGTCTTGTAAGTGTGAGGTCAGCGGCGGATAAATGGTGTTGCCCAGTAGCATGCCCAGTAAAATCGCTAGTGTCAGCGATGACAAACCAACAATGCGCCCTGCTGTCCATACTGTGATCGCTTGATTGAGCCATAGGCAGCACAAACTACCAATAAGGACAACAATCAAGCCGATCAGCTGCTTTGGTCGCGGTATATAGCCACTGATGGCAGGGGGTAAGGCGTGGGTCATAACATATCCTATCGGTATCGGCTCTCGAACGCGTAGCCACCGTTTGTGGCGATGATACGTCGCCTAATAGATCAGTTAAGCATCGGTACTGACGGTACCTTGCTTTTTTCATTATCAAATATTCATAAAGTTATGCATAAACAGTATAAGATAGGTAGAGTTATAATAAAAACAGATTGATTGGGTAGTATCTATCGATTTTTTGGGTTAAAGGTGCTGTAGAATATAAAGGGCAGCATGAGAGGCAGGGTATGGTCTGTGAGATTTGTATCATGTGGCGTGTGTTACAAATAGATGAGAACAGGAAGCAAAGCAGATGAAGCAACCCTCCCCAGCGTTGCCAAAGATCACACTGCGCCAGCTGGCTGTCTTTGTCAGTATTTATCAGACAGGCAGCACCAGCAGTGCCAGCGAGATGCTGCATTTGTCACAATCAGCGGTCAGCAGCGCGCTGACAGAGCTTGAGGCGCGGTTACATATGCCGCTGTTTGAGCGGGTCGGTCGCCGCCTTGTGCAGCATCGCAACGCCCATGCAGTCTATGTACAGGCGCAGGCCATTTTGGAGCAAGCCGCCACTCTTGAGGTCTATCATAAAAACCAAGCGGGGCAAATACGTATCGGCGCCAGTACCACGATTGGCAATTATGCGCTGCCGCCACTGCTTGCTCAGTTATACAGCGTCGCACCCGACGCGCATATTGATGTCTGTATCGCCAATACTCAAGAAGTGATCAATGAAGTGGAGCAGCTGACTGTGGACATGGCGTTGGTAGAGGGGACGCCGCGTCCGCAAAATGCCAAAGTCATCGAGCAACAAGCATGGCGCACCGATACGCTGATGATTTTTGCCAAGCGGGACAGCAAATGGCTGGCAGGGCGGACCGCGTATGAGGACACTGAGCGCTGCTATTATTTATCGCCATCAGACATTGCTGCACTGCCATTACTGGTACGTGAGGCGGGGTCGGGTACGCGGCAAGTGATCGATGAGCAGTTGCTCAAATATATTCCCAAAGTGGACACACTGATGGCAATTCAGCAGTCAGAAGCGATCAAGCATATGGTCAGCGCCGATATTGGGCTGGGCTGCTTATCACCGCATGTGCTGGGGCCTGAGCTGCTGACAGGAGAGCTGGTGCAAGTTAAGGTGAGGGGGATCAATCTTGCGCGGACATGGTGGCTGGTCTGGCACAAATCGCGGCATCAAAGCGCCATTTGGCAAACCTTTATGGATTTGATTCGCTAATTTTTATTTTTTTGTGCTGTGCGTGTTAATGTCATACCTAATACAAAAATCACAGGCAGCAAAAAGCGCGGCAGATGTCGCCGCGCCAAGATCATGGCTCATCATTAGTGGTCTTTGGGTTTGTCCAATCTGACCACCAAGCTGTCACAAGGGACATTGGGTAAGATGTTATCCGCTGTCGCGCCGTGTAGCCATGCGGCAATACCGTGGCGTTCATGACGACCGATAACCAGCAAATCCACTTCATGCTTGCCGCAATAGTTGACGATGCCTTCACTGCTTGAAATGGCGGTGGTAACTTCAGAGTTGACCACGTGCAAATCGTTATCCGTTAAAAACTGTGCCAATTTTGCGCGTGCTTCTTGGCAGCGTTCGTCGTCGATTTCATCATAAAGACTCGATGCAGGTACCAACTCATAACCAAACCCGACCATGGTGTCTTTGACGATATGTAAGACGGACAACTTGGAATCTGGGCGGTTGGCGACGATACGTTTCGCCTTTTGCGCGACGATGTGCGCATCGGGCAACAAGTCGGTCACCAATAAAATATGTTGATAGCTCATGTCTGTGCTCCTCATAACCGTTGTCTTTTATAGTAGCACTACGGCTGGATACTGTTAAGTGTTTACTGAGGACGCAAGCGTGATATTTATGAGCGCTTATGATTTATGTTGATGAGGTCTGCGCAAACCAGCATCGCTCTTGTGAGTAGGCGCTGTTTGTAAACGCGTGCCTTGACTTATACTGACGCAAACCCCATCTAGCATCGTTAGGCAGCGCCCACTTATGCGACATGACGATTGCGACATTACGATGCTATGCCAAAGGTTACAGACTAAGAGCGGCTAGTAGGCTAAAAGACATGGTGCTAAAAGACACCAGTAATGTCCGCATGGGCCACCCAACCTATTCATTGTTAACAGACGGGTTTGACTACCCGTTTGTTATGAGTCACCGATACTATCTATCGTTATATAACGATGAGTCACCATTCACATTTAATCGGCTTTGAGCGTATCGCTTCAAGGCCACTTTGTAAGGAACATCATGACTGATACGCAATTTACTGCTGATTTGACGCTTCACCCTGCGTTTGAGCTGATCGAGCATCGCCATATTGAGGCGTTGTCTATGGACGTGTTGATCAGTCAACATGTCAAAACAGGGGCCATGCACTACCACTTAGCGCATCCGAGCGATGAAAATGCTTTTTTGGTCGGCTTTCGCACCCAGCCTATGGACTCCAAAGGTGAGGCGCATATACTAGAGCATGTCGCGCTGTGCGGCTCAGAAAAATTCCCTGTACGCGATCCGTTTTTCTCGATGATTAAGCGCTCGCTAAACACCTTTATGAATGCCATGACCGCAGCAGATTGGACGGCGTATCCGTATGCCACGCAAAATAAAAACGACTATTTTAACTTGCTCGCGGTATATCTTGATGCTTCTTTTTTCCCCAGTATTCACCCGCTTGATTTTGCCCAAGAAGGCATCCGCGTTGAGCTGGATGAAAATGACGCGCCGCAGTTTAAAGGTATTGTGTTTAATGAAATGAAGGGGGCGATGAGCGGCGAGATTGACCAGCTGTATCATGCGGTGGCGCATCACTTGTTCCCAACCACCACTTATCACTACAACTCAGGCGGCGATCCTGCCGATATTCCAGACCTGACACACAGTGAGTTGGTCGAGTTTCATGAAAGCCATTATCATCCCTCAAACAGTGTCATCATGAGCTTTGGTAATATTCCTGTTGCCCAAACGCAGGCCAAACTGCATGATGATGCGTTGACTCGTTTTGAGGCAGGTAAAAAGCATGTGTCGCGCCCTGAGCAGCGCTTGAGCGCGCCGATACAGGCGACTGAGACTTATACCGCCGATGAAGTGGGCGACAAGCAAACCCATCATGTGTTGTCGTGGTTGTTGCCAGCCATCACCGATCCCAAGCAGCGCTTGGCACTGCGTCTGTTAGAGGGCGTGCTGATTGAGCATTCAGGCTCGCCGCTGCGTGCTTATTTGGACAGTCATCCACTGGGCACTGCACCAAGTCCGCTTTTGGGACTTGATGACAGCCATTATGAAATGGTGTTTTATACAGGTTTGCGCGGCTCTGAGCCTGAGCATGCCGATGCGGTTGAGCAAGGGATTTTAGATTTGCTCACCCAAGTGGCCAGCGCGCCAATCGATGATGACACCATTGAGACGATTTTGCATCAGATTGAAATCGATCAGCGTCATATTGGCGGCGACAGCATACCGTATGGTCTAAATTTGATGTTAGAGGGCTTTAGTACCGCGATTCATGATGGCAATCCGATTGATATTTGGGAAGTCGATGAGCATCTGGCATGGCTACGCGAGCAAATTAAAGATGAGCAGTGGCTGCCCAATTTGATCAAAACCCATTTATTGGATAACCCGCATCGCGTGCGTGTCACCTTGGTGCCTGATAGCGATAAGTCCGCACGTCAAGCGGCGGGTGAGCAGACCCGACTGGACACCATCGCGTCCAACCTGACCGCCGATGACAAAGACATCTTGCACAAGCAAGCGCTGGACTTGGCGGCACGTCAAGCCGCACCTGATGACTTGAGTCTGTTGCCTAAAGTAGGTCTTGACGATGTGCCTGCCGACATCAGCGTGAAGCAAGGCACAACCAAGCCTGTGCGCTTAAGCGATCAAGACAGTACCTTGTTCCAGTATGAAGCAGGTACCAACGGTCTGTATTATTATCAGGTGATCGTACCGTTGACCGATGCCATCACTGGCGCGAATAGCAGTGATGCGGCGCCAGCGCAGCTGCCCGCCAATGATGTGATTAACCATCCGTTATTGCCCATTTATTTGAGCCTGTTGTCTGAGCTGGGTACGGACTCAATGAGCGCCCATGAGTTGCAAGCCAAGCAAGCGGCGCATTCGTCAGGGGTGACCGCGCGTATCAGCCAGCGTACCAATGTCGATGACCGCAATGCCATCAGCAGCTACTTTGTGGTGGCGACGCGTGCACTGAACCGTAAGCCTGAAGCCATTGATTTGGTTAAAGAGGTAATGGAGCACAGCATCTTTACCGAGCATGCGCGCATTAAAGAAATCTTGCAGCAGCGTCAAGCAGGTTGGCAGTCGCGCCTTGCCAGTGCAGGACACGCCTATGCTATGCAGACCGCCAGTCGCGGCATGAGTCGCCAAGCGCAGCTGGAATATGTACGCAGCGGATTGCCAGCACTCAACGCGCTCAAAGACTTTTTGAGCCATGCGTCAGATGACGATGCCCCATGGGATCAGTTGGCCAGTAGTTTGATGGCGCTGCATCAGCGTTTGATCCATTTGCCTAAGCATGCGCTGATTATTGCCGAAGCGGAGCAAACCGAGCGCTTAAGCGACCTGATCATTGACAGCTGGCAAGAGACCAGTGCGCTGAGCGATACCAGCGCGGATGATCTGATTGCAGATTTGCAGGCCAATATTCCTAATGAGTTTGCCGCATTAAGCTTAGATCCTGCTTTAAATGGCGAAAAAGCGGATGACGTGAGTGAGTCTGACACTGTCAGTGCAGATGATGTCGCATGGTTGGTATCAACCAACGTCTATCACAATGCCAGCGTTTACGCCGCGCCGCCTGCCGATCATGTGGACACTGCTGCGTTGATGGTATTAGCGCCTTACTTACGCAATGGCTATTTGCACAGTGCCATTCGTGAGCGCGGCGGTGCTTACGGCGGCGGGGCAGGTTATGATGCCAATGCTTGCGCCTTTAAATTCTTTAGCTACCGTGATCCTTACTGCGCGCAAACCTTTGAGCATTTTGAAGCCAGTATCGACTGGCTGCTCAATGAAGCACAAAGCGAAGCGCAACTAGAAGAAGCCATCTTGGGCATCATCTCAGGCATGGACAAACCTGGCTCTCCTGCAGGCGAAGCGGTTAAAGCCTGCTTTGCTGATTTGCATCAGCGTAGTGCCACATGGCAACGCAAAATGCGCGCAGCCATCTTGTCTGTGACGCTAGACGACTTGCAGCGCGTGGCCACAACATACTTGCAAGGCCAACCCAGCGTGCGTGCGGTGCTGGCACCGTATGATAAAGAAGAAGCTGTCAGCAACTTGGGCTTTCGTGTGTGCAAAATCAAAAGCTAATAATGCACTGTTATCAGTGATGACTTGTTATTAAGCGTCAATAAAAAAGCCAAGCATGATGCTTGGCTTTTTTAATATTCCTTGTTCTACTGCCATCAGTAGCGCTTGATACTTTTGTCTTTACTGATGATGTCTTGATGCACTGGAAAATCAGCATGGTCGTCATGTTGTTTGCGATCGGCAAAGTAGCGCGTGAGCGTGCGAGTCACCGCTTCAAAAGCAATGTCTGACCACGGAATATCTGCTTCTTCAAACAAGGCGCACTCTAAACTTTCAGCGCCAACGCCAAACGCCCCGTCTTTTAGGCCAGTCAAATAGATGATATAAATCTGTCCGATATCAGGAATGTCGTAGAGGCAATAAAGGTTGGGATTGATGGCCGTCGCATCTGCCTCCTCAAAGCTCTCGCGTGCAGCGCCTTCAGCCATAGTCTCGCCATTTTCCATAAAGCCTGCTGGAATGGTCCAGTAGCCATAACGCGGCTCGATAGCGCGGCGACACAGCAGCACTTTGCCCTCATGAATGACTAGCGTGCCACAGATGACTTTGGGATTTTCATAATGAATATAGCCGCAGCTTGGGCAAACCAAACGTGGCATATTATCCGTTTCGGGGATTTTGTATTCAGCTTCGTGACCACATTCTAAGCAATAGCGCATAAGGTTGCCTTTTCACAAAAATATGATTTATTGTAGCGCAAATACTGGGTACAAATAGAGCTTTCCTGTAAGAAAGAAAGCTCAGTACAACGCTACTAAAAAAGAGGGTGGGCAGCCATTACACAGCGTATTTACGCAGCAAGCCACCAGCGATTGAGCCAGAGTTGGCAATCAGTGGCGTAACCGTCGCTTGAAAATCGTGATACAGGTCTTCACGATGTGGATAGACGACCGCGCTTAATGTACCATCAGCATCGACCTCATGCCGCCAGCCGCCGCGTTCATAATCAATCAAAGCACTGGCAATATAGTCCCACACTTCGCGATAAATGGCCTCATAGCTTCTGTCATTGGTACGCCGCGCCAGTAGCAGCGCAGTGTTGGCAGTTTCGGCCTGCACCCAGTAAGGACGGATAGCGACTGAGATCGCATCATCCCAGCCAATCGTATAGACCATACCCGATTTGCCATCGGCTGCCCAGCCACGCGTCATCGCACTATCAAAGAGCGCAATGGCGTTATCAAGTAGCCACGCAGGCGCATCTTGATTACGCTGCTTTAGTGCCGTTTCTATTTTAATGAGCAGTCCTGCCCACTCGGCAAAATGTCCAGGGGTTAAACCCCATGGACGCAAGTCATCGGTAGATTTGTCTTTATGGTAATCAGGCAGCATCTGCCATGACGCATCAAAATGCTCAGGAATGCGCCAGTCGTATGCGCTCGCAATATCGTGACCAAAGCGCTTGGCAAGTTGCAGCGCTCGCTGTAGATACTTGTCATTACCTGTGGCATCAGCAGCAATCAAAAAGGCTTCAGTGGTGTGCATATTACAGTTAGCGCCTTGATAGCTTTCCGCATCTGACCAATCGGCCGCAAAAGACGGCTGCATGACCGCATCATCAATTTGCCAAAAATGCGTCTCAATAATATCCAGCACTGCGCTGAGCAGTTCTGCGGCACGCGGGCGCTGGGAAAGGGTAGCACTACCAGCGGCAATCAATACAAAGGCATGCAGATAAGCATTTTTGCGTGAAGCGGTATAGCTGTCTTCAAACCAACCGCCGTGCCTGCTATCACGGAGCGCGCCATCAAGCAGCGCGTCAATACCGTGATCAGCCATGACACCTGCGCTAGGTACACCCATCATAGATGCCAGTGCGTAGCAATGTATCATCCGTGCGGTGACCACACCCTTTGCGCGCTGATCTTGGAGTGTGCCATCGTTACCAAGCGAACCAAAACCATCAACCACACGTGCTTTTTGATAATGGGTCAATAATCGCTGACCTTCATTAATGAGCCACTGTTGATGCGAAGGGTGCACCGCCCAACTGCTATGCTTCACGTGCGGGCAACGGTTATGATCAATACGCTGCACTTTCATCGCATTAGCCATTGGTGATCATCCCGCCATTAACATGAATGGTCTGACCTGTGATAAAGCTGCTGTCACTTGAGGCGAGGAAAACATATGCGCCGCCCAGCTCATAGGGCTGCCCAATACGTCCCATCGGCGTGGTCATGGATTTAATGATATCTTTGTCAAAGTCTTTAAAGACCTTTTGGATTTCGGTTGAGATAGGGCCAGGGGCAACTTGGTTGACACGGATGCCACGCTCGGCGAGCTGTAAAGCAAGGGCGCGGGTATAGCCGACGATGGCGCCTTTGGTTGAGGTATAAGGCACCAGTACATCATTACCGACAAAAGCATTGACCGAGGTGGTATTAATGATACTGCTGCCTTTTTCCATGTGCGGTAGGGCCGCGCGGGTGGTATAAAAAATTCCTGCCATATTGACATCAAAATGCTGTTGCCAGTCTTCATCGCTAATATCAGTCAAGTCGTTATACGGCTTTTGCATGCCTGCATTATTGATTAGCACATCCACGCCGCCCCATGCATCGACCACTTGTTTAACCGCGTCTTTGCAGCTGTCGCTATCGCTGGCATTATTCTGAATGACCAGCGCTTCGCTGCCTTCGGCTTCAATGCCTTTTTGTGTCTCGGTGGCCTGTTCTTCATCGCTGTGATACAGAATAGCGACTTTTGCGCCTTCGCGTGCCATATGCAGGGCAACAGCGCGTCCAATACCGCTGTCGCCGCCTGTGATGAGCACGCGCTTGTCAGTAAGTTTGCCTGCGCCTTTGTATGCGTCAGTGATGTATTCTACAGGAGGCAGTAAGTTATCGATTTGTTCTGTCATAATAAGGATCCTAAGTTATGATGGGTTATGATGGTTATTGGTCTTTATTTATTGTTAGGGTGATAAACGACTTGATCTGCTACATGGTAATACTCGCAAGCACGCTTGAACATATTGCTGGGTTTATGTTTGGTAATTAAGTTGCGGTCACCTTAGTACGCATGATAGTGAATAATGACGAAATATAGAGACCATAAAAATCAAGTAATCGATAGCGTGAGCAGGCCATAGCCCATATGTGACAAGCAATTGGCTGATATTGAGTACAGGCAAGAGAGACATAGCAACGATATAAAATTAAAATGAAACTTAAGATATCGTTTTAATCAGTCAATAGTGGTCATAACAAAGGTGATACATAAGGCGCGTGCAGTTTTAAAATCGCTCACATGACTGCATATAGGCCATCGCCTTTGTGTCATTTACTGTAGCAAGCGATGATTGGTAGGCAGTCAATGAGGCAAGGACCACCGCAATGTAAAGGATGTGATGATGATAATACCCGAACTCGCTAATGGCTTTTATGAGGCTGCTAGCCCCGATAAACTTGGTGTGGCCTTACCTGAGCACATCAGTCAGCCAAGCCTACGGCAGCTGGCGACTCGTATGCAGATCGCTCTACTGGGCGGTGAGGGCAGCACAGCACAGCCGGTTGATACCAACACCCAGCGCCGTCTGATATTAGACAAGCTGTATCAAACGCATATTGCCGATGCGTCGATATTGGTCGCCATCACCCATGAAGCGCGCCCAAAGCTACTGTTGACCAGACGCGCCGCACATATGAGCAGTCACGCAGGCGAGGTATCATGTGCAGGCGGTAAACATGACCACGGCGATGGTAACAATGTGATCACGGCCTTGCGTGAAGCATGTGAGGAGACGGCGCTTGCCCCCCACCACGTGCAGCTGCTGGGGCAATTGCCCATCCAGACCTCAAAAAGCGGCTTAAGTGTGCGTCCTATTGTGGCCTTGATTGCGCCTGATTTGGTATTGGTGCCAGAAGCAGGGGAGATTGCCCGTATTTTTTGGGCTGATTTTGAAGATTTGATCGGTCAGCCGACGGTCGATTATGCCGTAGATTATACGCTGAGCGACAAAGCTGGCGCGCAAAAAGCCACACTGGTGACTCCCAGCTGGCAGGTTGATGGAGAGGTGGTGTGGGGGCTGACAGGGCGAGTGCTGGCAAGTTTGCTAGAGCTGGGTTTTGATCGTAAGCTTGAATGGTACTACCGCTTGAGCAACCCAGCTTGTTAATGCGGAATAAAGCGCTCGGTAGTCAAGACGCTTATTGATAGTAGCTGTCGTTTTCTTTGAGCCACCAGTTCATGTTGTCCTGCCGTTTGGCACGGAAGCGCTCAAGCTTGTCTGCAACCTTACCATTATGCTGACGAGCCGTATCAAGGGCGAATAAAATTGGCACAGAAGAGAGCACCCCAAAGCGTATCTTTGACTTGGGTAAATCCAAACCATCGCCAATATCATCACCGACCAAGGTACGGGTCACACTGGCATTGACCATTTCCACAAAGCGGCCACGGCGGTTGTCCTCGCCCATCAGCTGGCGCGGCAAATCATGTAATGCTTTTGCCAGTGGTCGCCCCATCTCAAAGTCCATCTGCTGAATCGACAGATAGGTATAAATCCACTCCCAGCACGCGGCCTCATCTTTGGGCAACCGTTGCAAATCAACCCCCATCCAGTAACTGGCCAAATTCCAGAGGTGCAAGATGCCGTCGGCTTCTTCACGGCTGATACGAGCGCCTAAGAGTTGCAAACCGCGCATGATCAATAGTGAAAATTGCAAATGAGTAGCGATCATATCGGTTTGATTGATTGGTACGCCCCAGTAGTCGGTATTCCAGCTGCCATCAGGATTGCGGTGCTGATCGGCATTGGTTGTCATGCTTGTTGCCGCATTACCTTTGCCTTTGAGCAAGTTTTGTCGTACTAAAGTGTGGATTTGCCGTACCTGAATCGATTGCCGCCAGCCTTCAGCGCCGACGGCTAAGATACCATCAAGCGCCGTGCGCGAACGATTGCCGCCAGCACCCGTTGTAGGATGTTCAGAAACCGCCAAAATATACGCATACGTTCGCATCAGGCGAGGCAACGCGTCATGCATCAGTGCCCCCGTCTGTACCAGCGGCAGTGATAGCGCGGGGATGCTATAGCCTGCCATCAGCGCCACATTACGTAGTAACCAAATGAGCATCAAGGGATAACGACGGTAAGCAACCGCGCCCACGTACGCAAGTTCAGGATCAAACCAATCGGGATGCTGGCCAAACTGCTCGGTCAGTGTGTTAAAGGCTGGGTTGGATGTTAGGCCATCAGCGATGGGTACGCCTGATAAATGCTGGCGCAGTGGTTTGGCAAAGCGGATGTTTTCAGCGGCTAAGGCATCTGCAAGTGGATCGCCAATATCGTAGCCTGTGACGATCTCTTCTAATAACGCAGGCGAGATAGCAAAGTCTTTGGGGAGTAGATAACGCTTGATGCGGCGCAAGACTTGCAAATCACTATGGTCGTCGATTGCGGTTGTACGCCCATGCCGCTGATAAAATTCTGCTGATGAATGGCGCGTTTGCTTGGTTGACTTGCTGGCAGTATTGGTCATTTGCTTATCCATATGATCGAGTACCTTGGTCACTGGGCCAATCAATAATAGCCGCACTATAAGGACAATATATCGCCATCACTGATCCGCAGCCAATGAGAGGCTTAGGGCATTTAATTGCATCTTTGTGATACTGATACGAGATTTTAACTGATGCACCTCATCAGATAAAAAGAGTAGCCTTGCACGGGCTTCTTTTTCGGTAGCAAAGTCCAGCATAGCGCCATTTTTTAGCTGACTGAGTTCTGTTTGGTAGCTCTTTAAAAGACGTTTATCCGTGTTTAATTGTATGTCCAACGTGTAATAGTCATGACCTTGCTGATTGGCCTGTTGTAGCAGGGGTGCGCTGGCAATCGGGCAGACATGGTTTAACTGACGTCCGCGTTTGCCAAGGTTATAAGCATTGTTGACGGTGCAATATTTTTTGAGTCCAAGTGTGCGACCGCGCTCCCATGCAAGGTAGTCTGGAGCGATGCTGGCTTTTGCACAAGCTTTGGTATGAGCGGCCAGTCGGTTCGAGTCATAACCCGCCACGCCATCATTGTAACCAATCGCTTGCCAATCGCCGACCATACACTCTTGCTGAGACAGCGTGGCACAGCTTGATAATAGACAGGCACTACTCAGTAGAGATAGGCTTAATGCAAGCTGACGTATAGAGCAATACATGGTTGTCTCCTACGGCTGATTTTATCAATTGAGCACAATCAATTCAGGCAAAGCACGTATTTTTTGTGATGGGTTAATGTGAAGCGATGGACAATAAAAAAGCGACTTATCAGCCAAAATACTCATAAGTCGCTAGTGTGGATATCAGTGCGGGCGAGTCAAATCGACAGACGTACCGCTTACATTGTCTTTTAGGCTGACTTTCAGCATGATATAACCTGCGATACCTGAGACGATAGAGCCCATAATGATACCCAAGCGCTCATCAAACATCGTTGTGTCACCTTGGAATGCCAGACCGCCAATAAACAGACTCATGGTAAAGCCGACACCACATAAAAGCGCTGCACCGTAGATTTGCTTAAAGTCCATCCCATTAGGCATTTTTGAGATACCCAATTTGAAGATCAACCAGCACATCACCATCACACCCACCTGCTTACCAATAAACAACCCTGCGGCGATGCCCAGTGGTACAGAGTGGAACAGTTCACTAAAGCCAGCACCTTCGAGCGAGATTCCTGAGTTGGCAAACGCAAATATCGGCAAAATACCAAAGGCCACAGTGTTGTGTAAATCGTGCTCAAGCTCCTCAAGTGGTGAATGCTCAGGATCAGTGCGATCAAACATGGGGATAAATAGTGCCAGTACCACACCAGCTAGCGTGGCGTGAATACCTGACTTGAGTACCGCAATCCACATGACCATACCAATCAGCAAATAAGGCGTAATGCTGGTGACATTGCGGCGGTTAAGTAAGAGCAAAAACGGCAAACACAAACCAGCAATGGCCAGTGAGCCTAATGACAAATCACTGGTATAAAATAGAGCAATGATCAAAATGGCGCCAATATCGTCAAAAATCGCAATGGAGACCAAAAATACTTTGAGCGAATTGGGTACGCGGTTGCCAAGCAAACTTAAAATACCAAGTGCAAAAGCAATGTCCGTTGCTGCAGGAATGGCCCAGCCTTTTAAATACTCAGGCTCATGGTAGTTAAAAAACACATACACCAGCGCTGGCATGATCATTCCGCCAACCGCGGCACCTGCAGGCAAGATGATCTGTTTGACGTTTGACAGCTCACCGATCAATACTTCACGCTTAAGCTCAAGTCCCACCAAGAAAAAGAACACCGCCATTAGACCATCATTGATCCAGTGATGGGCATCTTTCGCAATGGCAAAGTCGCCGATACGAACAGAAACGGGGGCATGAATAAAGGCTTCGTACCAATCGTGGAGGGGAGAGTTGGCAATAATCATGGCTGCAATGGCTGCCAATGCTAAAACGATGCCACCTGCTGCTTCAAACTCAAAAAATGCCTTAATCCTTCGTATTGCCATGTTATCCTCATCTCCTAAATGCACAATAAACTGAAACGAATGTCTTATGATGTGTGCGGTAATGTCATTAAGTTTCTCACAATCTTATCTAGATACACAATGAAATACGTTTAATCGTATTGATTCCTTTCGCTCATGTGGCTCTGCTGCGCGCAGAAACCAGATAAATAGTGAGTATTTTTTATAAATATACCCGCACATAAACTTTAGTAGGTTATTATATTTGGGCAAGATGTCAATCACCGCTCAGCCATATTCCTTTTTTGCCTAGAGGTGTCGTATTGTTAGTCACCACTTCTACCGTCCGCCCCATATGATGGGCGTTTTTTTTGTTCAAAAAATAGACAAGGCGGCTCTTTTTAGCATAAATCATCACGTAAGGCCAATAACATGGATTTATCGTTATCTTTTGACATCATCATCATGCTTAGCGTGGTCGCTGCGGTCGCAGGCTTTATCGATGCCATTGCAGGTGGCGGCGGACTGCTGACCATTCCTGCCATGCTGCTGGCCAATATTCCGCCAGTGCTCACGCTGGGTACCAACAAGTTGCAAGCAGCTTCAGGGGCGCTTGCCGCATCGATCACCATGATTAAAAAAGGGGTGGTTCAGCCAAAAAATATCAAAATAGCGATTATCGGCGCTTTTATCGGCTCTGTTATCGGCACCATTGCCGTACAGCTGTCACCGCCTGATTTGCTTGAAAAACTCATTCCCTTTTTGATTGCTGCGATTGGTATTTATACCTTATTCGCTCCAAGCTTGGGCGATGTCGAGGCCGAGCCGCGCATCAGCGAGAGCGCGTGGCAAAAAGTCGTTGCGCCCTTGATTGGCTGTTATGATGGCTACATTGGCCCCGGTACAGGCATGTTTTTTGCGCTGGGCAACGTGGCGCTGCGTGGCCGTAAAATTATTGAGGCCACAGGCGCTGCCAAAGTGCTCAATTTATCGACCAATATTGGCTCACTGATATTTTTTATATTGGGCGGCAATGTGCTGTGGACTCTAGGCATTGCCATGATGGTTGGTCAAACCATCGGCGCTTATCTTGGCTCGCATATGGTGGTCAAAGGCGGCAGTAAGCTGATTCGTCCTGTGATTGTCCTCGTTTGCTTGGCAATGGTAGGCAAGTATGTCTTTGGCTAATCATCGAGCGCATTTAAGATAAAACATAACGCTTTTTATAGATATCACCCCAATGCCAAACCCAGTGTCAAAAAAGCCCTAAAGCAATTACTTTAGGGCTTTTTTTATGCGCTGTCTGTGGCTAATTCGTTGAACGATCAACCCTGTAATCTATCCTAATCGCCAGCCGTCGCCTGCTGGGCGACGACGATGTGTGACCAATACAAAGAGGTACGGCGATTATTTGCCTTAGGGACGGTTGTCATATTCACTGCCCATGACGCCATCATTCATTACTTGTGAAAACTCACGCTCGCTGTCTTCATCAATATGACCGTCATACACGTCTTTTGAACCCGCTTCAGGGTCATTATAAATCGCCAAGTCCAGCTTGCCTTCAGATTTTGCTACGATCGTGGTTACCGCCGCATCACCACCGACGTTCACCGCTGTACGCAGCATGTCTAGGATACGATCCACACCTAAGATCAGACCAATACCTTCGACAGGCAAGCCCACTTGGGCAAAGACCATCGACAGCATGATCAAGCCCACACCAGGTACACCCGCTGTACCAACTGAGGCCAGTACCGACATTAAGATGACGGTTAAGTACTCCGTAATGCCCAAATCCACGCCATAGATATTGGCGATAAAGATGGTCGCCGTACCTTGCATGATTGCCGTACCATCCATGTTGATGGTAGCACCAAAGGGAACCGTAAATGACGCAACCGAATTGTTCACCCCCATACGCTTAGTCACGGTACGTAGCGTGATCGGAATCGTCGCGTTCGAGCTTGAGGTACTAAACGCAAAAATCTGTACTTCGCGCATTTTGCTTAAGAACGTACGGATAGACAGTCCTGAGAACAGCTTTAAAACAATCATCATGGTGACAAAGAAATGGAAGGCTAAGGAACCAACCAATACGAGCATATAGCTTACCAGCGACCAAATTAAATCAAAGCCCAGCTCTGACATGGCTTTAGCCAGTAGCGCAAACACACCGTAAGGGGCTAGGTTCATGATGATGGTCACCATTTTTAAGATGACTTCGTTGATCAGCTCTAAGCTTTGCACCAAGCCTTTAGCAGGTTTGCCCACCATCAAGATCGAGATGCCAAGTAAGATGGCAAAAAAGATGATTGACAGCATGTCCCCATTGGCCATCGCACTGATGGGGTTTGATGGCACGATATTGGAGAATACATCCAATAATGGCGGTGCTTCTTTGGCCTCAAAAGTAGCTGCGGACTCAATGTTCATACCTGAGCCGATACCAAACAATGAGCCAAGACCAATCGCCGTTGCAATCGCAAGGGCGGTGGTCATCATATAGATAAAGAACGTTTTGGTACCGATGCGGCCCAATAGGCGAATATCACCAATACCGCATACCCCGCAAATCAGCGAGACCAGTACTAAAGGCACGACCAGCATTTTTAGCGAGTTAACAAAGAGTTTGCCGATGATGGCAAGGGCGCCATTGGTTATGTAGGTATTTACAAAGCCGCCCTCAGCATTCAAGCTCAACCCATTTATCGTCAGACCGACGATGATACCCAGTATCATGGCAACGATAATCTTGCCTGTGAGCCCTAAGTTTTTCCACATAATCCAGATCCTTGATTATACATAACGAGCACGGAACCAAATAAAAACCGCCACTAAAAAGTGAGCAAATGGCACGATGCTTCCTTTGTTATGTTTATAAATTCCGTTGACTGCTATCTGCGGTCACGTTTGCGGTGGACAATATAAAAGAATCGTTATAGTGACTGCAAGATTTTTTTATCAATTAAAATGACCACGCTGAGTAAAAAAATACGTGACAGTCATGATTAACAAAAACAGCGTTCTTATTATACTAACGCTTTTAAAGATGTTGATAAACAAAAGTTTTAAAAAATAAGGATCAATTAAGTCAGTCGTATCTTGTTATGACCTTGTTAACCCTAAATTTTATAAAAAGTGTCGACGAAGAAGTGCTTATAAAAAATTACTTATAAAAAAAAGCACCGCCATAGAGGCGATGCTGGTTTTGAGTTGTCTAGGTGTGGCTAGATGAAGGTGCAGTGACAAATGAATGATGTCACGTCATACACTATTTGGTCGTGTCCTTGTCATTTTTATCACCGCGGCGCAAACCATCTTGCCATTGCTTTTTTTCTGAGTCGTCATGCACATCACGATCGGCTTGAACCTCTGTTGCCGATTTACTCGTCTGCGCGGCCTGACGATTGGCATGGTTTTGTGCCATGCGCTCGTTAAGTGTCGAGGCAGCGTCACGGTGGCGGTGATCCAGTGCTTCTGCCTCAGGGTTGACTTCATCAAACTGGGTCTGTGCCTTGGCCGCTTGCTTCGCGTCTTGTTGCTCAGCCATAGTCACATCGCCGTCGATTTCGTAGCCATGATTGGGATTGGCATCGCCTGTTTTTTGTGCATCGTCACTATCAGCTTGTTGTGCTTCTTGCTGTTGCTGAGCGCGGTTTTTACGTTCCGCGTAATCAGTCAACTGATGCACCGCATTATCAAGGGTGTGCGGGTTGGTGCGTGTTTGTGCTTGTGATAAATGGGCGTCAAACACATCAGTCAACAGGGCATCAAACCGCATGGCGTTATATTCGATCAGCACTTCGGCTTCTTCTTCGGTGATATCACCATTTTGACTGGCATGAACCACATGGTCTTCAAAGGTTAAGCCCTCAAAGCTGTCTTTGTGTTCCGCTTTTTTAAATTTCTGCCAGAGTGGTTCAATGGCGAGCAAAGTCTGATACGTGTGCTCCACACGTCCGTTTGCATCATCAGGTTCGGTGTTGTAATACACCATGGTTTTGAGAAAATCACGAAACGGATTGGCCTCAAAGTCATCCATAAAGGTGTCGCCCAGCTTCTGCTTGAGCTCGTCACTGACAGGGCTAAAAATACGCCCGCTAGGGAAGGTGACAAAACGAACCAGACCCGCCGCCATGGTATTCGGGAAGTTGGCAAAGAACGACAAAAAGGCTTCTTGAATGGTGTACAAGCTGTCTTTTAATGCGACCTCGGCATGTAGACGCTCGGCATCTGATTTGTTGCCATGCTGATAAAACTGCAAGATGGCCGTGGCGATAAACAGATGGCCATGAATGTCAGCGAGGCGGCCAGAGAGCATCTCTTTACGTTTGAGATCACCAGCGAGTAACCCAAGCGCCATATCAGCGGTCAAGGCAAAGCCTGCGCTTAGGCGGTTGATGTGCTTGTAGTAAGGACGGGTAAAGTCATCAGCAAAGTCTGGCGCGTTATTGCTGCCACCAACGTAACCCGCCACAAATGCTTTCGCGCCGCGATTAAAGGTGTAACCCAAATGCTTAAAGAACAGATGGTCAAATTGACTTAGTGCGCCTTTTTTGTCCTCACTTTGGAGCAGTTGCAACTCATCAAACAAATACGGATGACAACGCATCGCCCCTTGACCGAAGATCATCAACGAGCGGGTTAAGATATTGGCACCCTCTACCGTGATCGATACAGGAATGGCTTGATAAGGCGTAGATAAAAAATTGCGCGGCCCCATTTGGATGGCGCGGCCACCGACCACGTCCATGCCATCATTGATGACGTCGCGCATGGTTTCGGTTGCGTAGTATTTTGCCATGGCAGTCATCACTGACGGCGTGCCGCCTTGGTTTAAGCCGCAAGTGACCAGATGGCGAAAGGCTTCAAGCATATAGGTCTGACTGGCAATACGACTGGTCGCGTCCTGTACACCTTCAAACTTACCGACTGAGATTTTGAACTGCTCACGGATTTTGGCAAAGGCGCCAACAGACAAATAGCTCATCTCGCTGGCCGAGGTTGACAGTGCGGGTAATGAAATACCGCGTCCCACGCCCAAGCACTCCATCAGCATGCGCCAGCCGCGACCTGCGTTTTCAACGCCGCCGATAATATAGTTTAGGGGTATAAAGACATCTGTACCGGTTACCGTACCGTTCATAAATGGCGAGCCGCTGGGATAATGGCGCGGGCCTGTGATAACGCCTTCATGGCTGGCAGGTACCAGCGCACAGGTGATACCGTAGTCGGTTTTGCTGGCATCGCCAAGCAGATCATCTGGGTCATACATTTTAAAGGCCAGACCCACCACGGTGGCGATGGGTGCCAGCGTGATCCAGCGCTTAGAGAAGTTCATACGCAGACCCAGCACCTGCGCGCCCTCGTGCGTACCGTAGCAGACCACACCAGTATCAGGAATGGCGCCTGCATCAGAACCCGCTTCAGGGCCTGTCAAACCAAAGCAAGGAATCTCCTCACCGCGAGCCAAGCCGGGTAGCCAGCGCTGTTTTTGGGCGTCTGTACCGTAGTGCATCAACAGCTCACCTGGGCCAAGCGAGTTGGGCACCATACAGCTGACAGCGGCGGTGGGCGAGCGTGAGGCAATTTTGCTCATCACTCGGCTTTGGGCATACGAGCTAAAGGCCAGACCGCCGTATTCTTCAGGAATAATCAACCCCAAAAAGCCATTGTCTTTGACAAATTGCCATGCTTTTGGCGATAGCTCTTTGTCTTCGTGCTGAATTTGCCACTCATCGAGCATGGCGCAGAGGGTTTCGACCTCGTTGTCAATAAAGTACTGCTCTCGTTCAGACAGCTCAGGGTAGGGGTAGCTGGCAAAGGTGTCCCAGTTAGGTGCACCCATAAACAGCTCTTTTTCCCACCAGCTGGTGCCCGCATCCAGTGCCTCGCGCTCAGTGTCACTCATACTTGGCATCGCGCCGCCCAGCGCTTTATATACTGGTTTGGTAATCATCGCTTTACGAATCGGGTCGATCAGCAGTATCAAGCACAGCAGCATGATCGGCGCACCTAATATGAGCGACCACGGACTGATAAAGATGGTGGCTAAAGCCGTGACGATCGCCAAAATGCTGCCTGTGGTGCGTGACAAGGACAGCAAAAAGATGGCCAAGACGACGGCTAACTGAATAAGTACTGCCAAAATAAATAAGCCAATCGCCATGGCTGTCTCCCTAACAAAGCGTGGTGAATAACGATGATAACAGCCCAGTGCTCAAACATAAATGATAGACATCTGTCAAAGACAGATGCAAAACCTCAACATCCTTTGAGATTATAGTCTATCCGTTCACACAAACTGTATATTATTGACATAAAGTAGGCTACCAATATGAGAGGACTGAGCTGCACTATCAATAACGATAGTGCTACGCTGTGTCGATGATCTGTATCAATAACGTCGGCTGTCACAATATCTTTTTATGTCACAATGTCTTTTTATAGGGTGACAGATAAGCCATAACGCCGTGTGACGTATTTTTGGCTATAAGTATGGGTGCTGCCGACGCTCGATCAGGCAGCAATGTTATACAGCCATGCTATGCAGCAATAGGCATCTTGCCTTGCTCGGCATAAGACAACGTATCGTTGCGACCAACGATGATATGATCAATCAAGGTAATGTCTAATAACGCACAAGCCTCAGCCAAACGGTTGGTCAGTTGGTTGTCAGCGTGGGAGGGCGTGGCATCCGTGTGTGGGTGATTGTGAGCAATGATCAGCTGGGTGGCAGCATGGGTCAGCGCATGACGCAGCACTTGCTTAATACACACCGCACAAGAGGTGATTCCGCCGACAAACAGCACTTCATAGTGAATCAAGTTAAGCGCACTGTCTAAGCACAGTACCGCAAATACTTCTCGCGACTCGCGGCGCAGCTGGGCACTGATATAGTCCTTGACCATTTGTGAGCGATCAAGGGGTTGTCCCATCTTCAGCTGACTGCCTAGATAACGGGTGCCCATCTCAAGCGAGGCGAGGATTTGTGCGTATTTGGCAGGGCCGATACCATTACAGGACAACACGATGTCTCTCGGTGCGGCGAGCAGCTCTGCCAGACTGCCAAACTCATCAATCAGATGTCGCGCCAGCTCAATGGCGGATTGTGACTGGGTGCCTGTCCGTAAAAATATTGCTAATATTTCTGCATCAGACAAATGGGATGCCCCGAACTTTAATAACTTCTCGCGTGGTCTGTCATCTTCATGCCAGTCTTTGATGGCCATCTGTACTCCTTAGTCCCAAATAAACAATGGATGAATAATAGATAAATGTACGAAATCTTACCCAATTTGGCACATAATTGTTACTATAAACGCAATTTTTCTCCTTTTATCCCCCTCAACGATTCATACCACGCTTATGTCAAATATCCTACTTGCTATCACTGGCGGTATCGCCGCTTATAAATCTGCTGTTTTTGCCCGCTTATTGATTAAAGCAGGCTTCGATGTTCGTGTCATTATGACCACAGGCGCACAAGCCTTTATCACTCCATTGACGCTGCAAGCGCTGACAGGTAACGAGGTGCATGTCTCATTGCTCGATGAGCAAGCAGAAGCGGGCATGGGTCATATCGAATTGGCGAAATGGGCAGATTTGATCGTTATCGCCCCTGCATCAGCCAATACGCTTGCGCGTTTGTCGATGGGTATGGCAGATGATTTGTTGACCACTGTGTGTCTTGCCACGACAGCGCCTGTCATCATCGCACCTGCGATGAATCAGCAAATGTGGGCGCACCCTGCGGTAAGCCTAAACGTGCAAACCTTACGCGATATGAACTATCAGATCATTCAGCCCGCTAGCGGTGAGCAAGCGTGCGGTGATGTGGGGGCAGGGCGCTTGCCTGAGCCTGAGCAATTATTGGATGAAGTACTGCTGTTTAAAGCAATGAATACCACACCGCAGCGACTGGTAGGTAAACGGGTGGTCATTACCGCAGGGCCAACGGTAGAGGCGATTGACCCTGTGCGCTATTTGTCCAATCACTCTTCAGGAAAAATGGGCTTCGCCTTAGCACGTGCTTGCGTCGCCGCTGGTGCGGAGGTGATCTTGATAGCTGGTGGCAAAGTCGCGCTACCAACACCGCTCAATGTTACCCGTATTGATGTGCTGTCTGCCAAAGACATGCTCCTTGCTGCGCAGCAATGTGTGGATGGCACACATAGCGAGCTGCAATTCGACTTGGAGGAGGCGCATGAGCATGCTCACTCTCATGACCATCATCATGGCGACTGTGATTGCGATGATGCGCATGAGCTGGCGCAGCCTGATACTGACAACCAATTTATAAAAGCCGATATTTTTATCGCGACCGCCGCAGTAGCAGACTATCGCACCGAGGAAGCAGCACCACAAAAAATCAAAAAAACACAGGATACAATGACGCTTGAGTTGGTCAAAAATCCTGATATTTTGGCAACGATCTCGCTTGCACATCCAGCGCTTTTTGTTGTCGGCTTTGCCGCAGAAACTCAAGATGTTGAGCACTACGCCCGTGGCAAACTGGTCGCCAAAGATTTAGACATGATCGCCTGTAATGATGTTTCACGAGCAGATATCGGCTTTGCCAGTGATGACAATGCCATGCAGCTATTTTTTGCCGAGCGTTATAAACGTGAAGCGGTAACACTGGACAAAAACAGTAAAGATAAAATCGCTGAGCAACTGGTTACTGTTATGGGTGACGTCATCGGTCAGCACCAAGATTGTTAAAGATGAAGATGGCCGCTCAAATGATGTAGGCAGGTGCGCTAGGCCTCAAATGGTATCACCAATATGACAAATATAGTTGGCAACGATAGCACCCAGATGCTGATACTGACGGTCGTGTTTGCGATCGCCTCGCTGCTACACGGCATCAGTGGGCTTGGTGTGACCTTGGTGACGACCACTGCGCTTGCCAGTATGTATCCGCTGCCACATGCTATTGTGTTGGTTCTTTTTCCGTCGTTATTACTCAATGCCATGACATGGCTGGCAGGCGGTGAGCGCAGCGTTTGGCAAAACTTTATCTATTACGGTCGGCGCTATTGGCTGCTGGCGCTGACCAGTTTGTTGGGTAGCCTCTTAGGCACTCAGCTCTTGCTGTGGGTCGATAGCGCCTATATTCTATTGCTGCTGGCGGCGGTGATTGCTTTTTATGTTGGCAGTAGCGTGCTTGGCAAACAGATCCGTCTACCCAATACCAAGCCTGTCCTGATAGCCATTGGTTTTAGTGCAGGCGTGATTGGCGGCTCAACCAATGCGATGTCGACCATTCTGATGATGTATCTACTCTCTGCCAGTGACGATAAAAATACCATCGCCAAGGTAGGTAACATGTGCTACCTCTTAGGAAAAGTTGCGCAAATTATCGTCCTGCGGGAGCCTATTATGGTGCTTACTGGCGCCGAGTGGCAGCTGATTGCAGTGCTGAGTGTCGTATCAGTAGTGGCACTGTTGGTGGGTATTCGTCTGCGTCGTTACTTGCCGCAAGCGCGCTTTCGTCAGCTGATTTTGGTGATTATCACCTTGCTTGGCATCCGCGTGGGCTGGCAAGGGATCACCGCGTTATTGTGATAAAGCGTTGTTTTTAGCATATTTAGTGATGAACGTTTGAATTAGGGGCAAGCCCTAGACTCTATTACGCAGTAAACTACGGAGAGTTAAGATGGGTCAATCATGACTGACATAACTGGTAACGATAGCACTCAGATACTGATACTAACGATTGTGTTTGCATTTGCCTCCTTGCTGCATGGTATCAGTGGACTTGGCGCGCCACTCATTACCACCACTGCCATGGCAAGCATGTACCCATTAACCCATGCCATTGTGCTGGTTCTTTTTCCGTCAATGCTGCTCAATATCATGGCATGGCTAGGAGGCGGTGAACGCACGATTTGGCAAAACTTTACCTACTATGGTCGGCGCTATTGGTTGCTGGCGCTGACCAGTCTGCTGGGTAGCCTCTTAGGCACTCAGCTCTTGCTGTGGGTCGATAGCGCCTATATTCTATTGCTGCTGGCGGCAGTGATTGCTTTTTATGTTGGCAGTAGCGTGTTTGGCAAACAGATCCGTCTGCCAGATACCAAGCCTGTACTGATTGCCGTTGGCATTAGCGCGGGCATCATTGGCGGCTCGACCAATGCGATGTCGACCATTCTGATGATGTATCTGCTCTCTGCCACTGACGATAAAAACACCATCGCCAAGGTGGGTAATATGTGCTATTTTTTGGGAAAAATCGCTCAAATCATCGTCCTACGTGAGCCTATTATGGCGCTCAGCAGTGGCGACTGGCAGCTGATTGCGCTACTGAGTGTCGTATCGGTGGTGGCACTGTTGGTGGGTATTCGTCTGCGCCGTTACTTGCCACAAGCGCGTTTTCGTCAGCTGATTTTGGTGATTATCACCTTGCTTGGCATCCGCGTGGGCTGGCAAGGGATTACCGCCTTATTATAAAAACGCGAATGCTCATCACAAAATACGCCCTAGCTAGAGCAGAGCGAATGTGATCTAACGATTAAACATATTTAAAATAATCGTCGCAACAACACTGATCACGATCATGGTGACTACTGGGAAATACACTCGCGTATTGCCTGAAGTGTGTTTGATATCGCCTGGTAGATTACCTATCCAAGAAAAGGCATTGGGAAAGACCAGCCAAATCACACCAACAATCACCAGCACGATGCCGATACCAATCAGAATTTTTGCCATCTTCTCATCACTTTTACAAATATATTAAACTGTCGTCGCCCCAAAAAAAATCTGCTGCGCGAGGCGAAAGGTATTGCAGTGCGCCTCGACTACATCGTCGATGTCCTCAGAGTAGCCGCCGCCCATAACGATGGCAATCGGAATATTGGCTAACTTGGCTTGGCGCAGTACGTACTCATCACGCGCTTTGCATCCCGCTTGTGTCAAGCCAAGCTTCCCCAGTTTGTCTGTAGCAAGCACATCAACCGCCGATTGATAAAAGATCATGTCGGGCGCAACCTCAGCGATTAAACGTGGCAGGGTGTCTGCCAATTTTTGTAAATACTCGTTATCGCCAGTATCATTGTCCAGCTCAATATCTAGGTCGGACACTTGCTTACGAAACGGATAATTCTTGGCGCCATGCATGCTAAAGACAAACACGCGCGGCTCATCTGCCATGATACTGGCGTTACCATTGCCTTGATGGACATCCAAATCGACAATCAAAATCTTTTGCGCCTGTGCGCGATCGAGGAGTAAATTGCTGGCGATACAGACATCATTAAACACACAAAAGCCTTCGCCATGATCGGCAAAGGCATGATGCGTGCCGCCTGCCACATTCATTGACACACCATATTGCTGAGCATACCGCGCGCACTCATAAGTGGCATGAGCGATATGACGACCGCGATCCACCAGCTGAGGCGTCATCTCAAACCCAATGGGCCGCGCTTCTTTGCGCGGTAGGGTTTGGGTTTTAAGCTTGTGCCAGTATTCGGCCGTATGCGTGGTCAAGATTTCCGCCTCGCTTAGCCGCGTCGGGGCAAAAAAATTGGCCGTCGTGATGGTACCTTCACGCAATAAGCGCTCAGTTATCATGGTGTATTTTTGCATGGGAAAGCGGTGCTTGTCAGGCACGCTATAGCGAAAAATCTCAGAGTAGGCAATTTTTAGCATAAGACAATAAAAACTCTCGAACAAAAAGAAAAACCGTCACCTTGATAGTGCTGCGTCGTAAGACCAATGCAAGATCAGTGGGCCATAACAGGGCGTGCTATTGCACCAACTGGGTCGGCAAAAAGAACGTACGTGACTCGGTTTGCTGTTGCAGCTCGCTGAGCAAGGTCGGGATATCTGCACTCGGATCTTCGGTACTGAGCAAGTCGCTAAAAACATCATGCGCAACTGTAGTCATCGCCACCACGCTTTGCAAGAGATGATCAATGACTGGCTCGTTGATACCGACAACCTCGATGTCAATGGCATGTTTATAGCGTATCTCGCCGTCATTGACGTCCATCTCAAGATTACCAATAATCATGTCATAGTTGATCTGAGAGACCAGCAGCATGGCGGCACTTTGATGGGTATCAGGAATCAAAAACGGCAAAATACCATAGACTGCGAGCAAACCGTTACGCTCTTGAATGCGAAACAAGTAGCCACATTCAATGTCTTTGTGACGCATACGCAAGGACAAGTGCATCGTTTGCTGCGTATCTGCATCTTTGGGGGGATACTGGGTATAGTGCCACTGCTGATTATCCAGATAGTCTTTGAGGCTATCGGTTATCACGGTTTCGGCTTGGACGTTTGTTTCAGGCTTATCTGTTTGGCCAAGATGTTTTTCGATGGTATGACTGTCGGTGTTTGAGTCATATTTTTTATCGGCCTGTGTCTCGCTGTGCGCGGCCTTGGCAGGGGGTACTTGTTCGTTTTTATCTGTTTTTGGCCGATCAGGGGCGAGCACATCAGTGCTGCTGTCTTGATCAGACTGCGCGCTTGTGGCGGCGTTATCATTTGCCGTCTTGGCATCAGGCGCATGGGCGCTTAATAATTGTTTTATTTTTTGCCACAAGCTGGATTTATTGGTATCACTCATAACGATTGCTTTTCTTAATAGATGAACGCGGCAAGCGTATGGCGTTACCGCTTAAGGACGGTTCATGGTCAGTCCTTGCTGAAAATCAGGCTGCGCATAAAATGCGCTGAGCATGTCACGCAGGTGTGTGTTAAACCACTCACTATTTATGGCATCATACAGCATCGGGCGCAGAGCGTCACCAAGCTGGCTCATGGCGGCATCGTCCAGACCAAGCGCGGCGGCCATGGTGGCAAAGGTGTCATTGTGATGGTTGTCATACCATGTCTGCGCGGCGGTGCGGGTTAAAGCATGCAGGTAAGGGGCCTGACGCAGGCGGTCATAGCTTTGCTGTATGCCTGCTTCGATGTGGACGATACTGCCGTGATCAGGATCGTCATTGAGGTAGGTTTGCAACTCGCTCACAGGTTGATCCTTGAGGCGCGCCCAACCAGTGATCAACAGCCGCGCCACCTCCTCATTGGATAGATGCGCCTTGGCATTGCCTTCTGCGCGCTGGGTCAACTCTTTGATATTGCGATGTAGGTAGGCTTGGAGTTTGTCATCGAGGTTTTTGTTGGTTGCTTTTTCAAATGAGCTGCGTCCAAACTTCATCAGTTTGCCCACGCCGCCTGCTTTATCCAGCGTACCTTCCATAAAGTCATTGATGGCATGGTACAAGGTCTGGGTCAACAGATCAGCAAAGGTTTCGTTACCGATTAAGGTATGAATCAGCGCCTCACGCTGGGTGCTGTGGCTGCCAATATAAGTGGCCAAGCTCTCAATCTGCGTATCATCGACCAATTCAGACAGTGGTACCTCATCATTGATCGGGTGATAAATGATGCTGTGCATGATATCGCGAATATCAGTGCGAATGGCATCACTGATTGGTTGTGACAAAATCCAGTCGTTCATCACATACTGAACATCAGCGGCGCTAAGATACTGACTCATTGGCTGGGCGCCAAACCAGTGCGACGCATCATCGGCCAAAGGAGCAGCCTGCTGCTTAATCCACGCTTGTATGAAGCTGACTTGAGCGTCAATTAAGGTGGCAACGGTCATGTGGGCTTGGTCTTGAGTGCTTGGTTGGGCATTCGTGGTCAGGTCTTGGGTATCTTTTGAGGTCATAGTAATCGACAATTTGTTATACTGTGTGGTTAAGAGCGCATAGCGTATTATGCCACGAACGCTACGGTGGGTTGCGGTGAATATGACTGCCTAACAGATAAATAATTGTGAATAATGAAGAAGAGACTATGATGACAGCGCCGCCATCAATCACCCCCGCCGCACTGACGCTAGAGGCCTTGACAGTCCAGCGCGGCGAGATGCCTTTATGCGTGGGGGTTGATTTACAGTTGTCTGCGGGTGCCATTTGTCATTTGGTTGGTGCTAATGGTACGGGCAAAACTACGTTACTCATGCAGCTGGCAGGGTTGTTGCCCATACTGACAGGTACAGTGCAGTATCAAGGCGAGGCAGGGTTACCGATTCAGCCGCTCTATGTATCGCATCAGCTTGGGATTCACCCCAGTCTAACGGTTGCCCAAAACCTATCATTTTTGCTCAATTTGTATGGCATCACGCCCAGTCGTGATGAGATCGATCAGGCACTAAGTTGGGTAGGGCTACAAGGCTTTGAGCATATCAGCTCAAGTCATCTCTCCGCTGGACAAACGCGGCGGATTACCTTAGCGCGCTTATATTTGTTGAGCGCAGCGGTGACGCCGCTTTGGCTGCTTGATGAGCCGTTTACGGCGCTGGATGTTGATATGGTGGCGCGGATGGAGACGTTATTGCAGCAATTTGCGGCGCAAGGCGGGGCGATACTGATGACCAGTCATCAACCTGTGGCAGTGGCCAATCAGCGGCTCGACTTGTCAGATCATATGGTATAAGGGGCAGCACATGACAGACAGCCACGCATCGATGACCCATGATGCGACCACTACGCGAGCCGCGCCGCGCCAGACTCAGGCGGCAAGTGCGACTATCAGCTTTAGCCAGTTGTGGCGGCGTGAATGGCAGGTGAAACAGCAAGGAGCGGTGCAGTGGTTGTATCCGCTGGTACTGTTTTTGGTGATTATTACCTTGTTTCCACTGGCTGTGGGTAGTGAGCCGCAACTGCTGCAGCGCCTTGGTGTATCGGCCGTGTGGATTGCTGCCCTTCTATCTTTGGTTATGGGCGTTGATGGCTTGTTCAAGCCTGCGCTGGACAACGGCACGCTGGCGCAGCTGGTGGTGGCAAAGGCATCGCTACCGCTGTGGGTACTGATCCGCTTGGTGATCCACTGGATTTTTAGCAGTGGTATCGTGGCACTGCTCAGTCTGCTGGCCGTGCCGCTGTTTCAACTCAGTTTTTTTGAAACAGCTATGTTAATGGCGTCGATTTTAGCAGGTAGCCCGATGCTGCTGATGCTGTCGGCGGTGGCCAGTAGTCTGACCTTATCGCTCAAAAACGGCGCAGTGCTGGTGCCATTGATTGCCCTACCGATGCAGCTGCCAGTATTGATTTTTGCCACTGGTGCGGTGGATTTGTTCGCGACTGGACTCAATGGCTTACCAATCCTAGCACTGTTATTGGCAGGCAGCATCATGTCACTGCTGGTTATGCCATGGGTGATTGCCATGACGCTAAAAATGTCATGGTTAAATTAAAGCGCTGTATTTGAAGCGAGCGCCAATCTGTATAAAAGTGCGCCTGACCAGTCGCTTGCGAACAACGTGGTGACGACGGGCAATTTTGCTATAATACGCAGCGGTAGATGTACGTTGATATTTGCCGCCAGTATCGTCCTTGTGTGGCGATGACTTGTTTTTATCCATATGCTGTGCAATAGGTTTATCCCATGCCCAACCTGAAGAATGTTTCATCTCCCAACCTGTGGCAACGTCTGTGGCAGGGTTTTTTGATCACTGTGGGTACGAAAGAGTTTTTTCGTATTTTTTCACCGTGGGTAAAATGGCTGGCGATTGTGGCGGCTATTTGCTTGACGGTGGGCAGTGTTTGGGGCTTGGCTTTTGCGCCGCCTGATTATTTGCAGGGCAACAGCTACCGCATTATCTTTATCCATGTTCCAGCCGCCAGTCTTGCCATTTCCATCTATTTTGCTTTGGCAGTGCTGGGGGTGATTTATTTGGTGTGGAAAATCAAAACCGCCAACTTAGTGGCACAGGCATTGGCGCCGATGGGGTTTTTGCTCTGCATCATCAGTTTGTTGACCGGATCGATTTGGGCCAAGCCCACGTGGGGCACTTACTGGGTCTGGGATGCACGCCTCACCTCGATGCTGATTTTGGCGTTTTTGTACGCAGGGGTGATGGCGCTTTTTGCTGCCTTTGAGCACACAGCCAATCGCGGTAAAGCGGCGGCGATTTTGTCCATCGTGGGCGCGGTGAATCTACCGATTATCAAATACTCGGTTGAGTGGTGGAACACGCTACACCAAGGGGCGACGTTTAGTTTGACCGAAGCGCCAAAGATGTCTGCTGACATGTGGATGCCACTGCTGCTGATGATTATCGGTAGTTATCTGCTGGTCGCCGCTGTCGCCATTTATCGCACCAATACCTTGATTTTGAATCGTGACCAAGGCAAAGCATGGGTCAAAGAATATATCCGCGCGCAGCACAAATAACGGCCGTCTACCTTTATCCATTGCCCAGTATCGCCCCACATCGTTTAGGAACCTATCATGCAGCCTTATTTCTACAGCTTATCTGAGTTCATCGCTATGGGTAAACATGGCGTGTTTGTGTGGTCTTGCTGGGCAATCACCGTTGGTGTGATGCTGATTTTTATTTTATATAGCCGCAAACAGCGCAAAACCCTTATCAAGCAGTTGACCATTCAACAAGCACGGCAAGCACAGCGCCAAACGCCGCGCTAACGCTCACTTATCCCAAATCCAGCACTATAAAATCATTTGTTATCAGTATTTTAGCTAAATCCATGCGGACAATAAAAATAGCAGTATGGGCTTATTGATCAGCCAAAAAAGTGCTACCATATCTGTCATATCAACGTAACGACCGCCACGGACAGCAGCAGCACATCACATCGATGGGCACTAGGGCGGTGGTTGCGTTTTTTTTATTTTGTATAGCAGTCACTCATCAATGAGGTAGTGGTATGAACGCCGTTCGACGCAAAAAGCTTATGTGGGTTTTGTTTACATTGGCAGGTGCCGCCTTAGCTGTGGCTTTGGTCATCTATGCCATCGGTCAGCAAACCGACTATTACTTTGACCCCACGGCCATCTCCCAAGGCGAAGCACCGCAGGATAAACGTATCCGTGCTGGTGGCATGGTGGTATCGGGCAGTGTGCAGCGCTCACAGACCGATCCGCTGAATGTCGAGTTTGCCATTACCGATTTTAAATCAACCGTGCCTGTCACCTATAAAGGCATCTTGCCAGATTTGTTTGCCGAAAACTCAGGTGTGGTGGCAACTGGTAAAATGCAGGGCGAAACCTTTGTCGCGGGAGAGGTGCTCGCCAAACATGACGAAAATTACATGCCGCCTGAAGTGGCCAAGTCACTCAAAGAAAATAACCGTCAAGGCACGATGCCCAGCTCTGAGCAATACAACCCTGCCGAAAAAATACATGAAACTCAAACTCTGACGCAATAACGAGGTACGTCTGGTCTGTGCTGTTACTACAGCGCGAAAGCCGTACAGCAAAAGCCACCGCAATAAAAAAGCCACCAATAATATATTGGTGGCTTTTTCGTGGGTAACGCTAAAGCTGATATTAAAAATCAGTCATCCCATTCTGGAGAATAGTCAGGATGCTCAATTTTACGGCCATCGGCGCTGGCCAATTTGCCAATCTGTGCCAACTCGTCATCACTCAGTTTTAAATCAATAGCATCTAAATTGCCTTGCAAGTGATCAGGGTTAGACGTTTTTGGAATAGCGACACGGTCTTTGTCTGATAAGATCCAAGCCAGTGATACTTGTGCTGGAGTCACGCCGTGGTTGTCAGCGATTTTTTTGATGACGTCATTGTCAAACACATCACCGCGTGCCAATGGTGAATACGCTTCTAACAAAATGTGGTGATTGTTCAAAAAGGTCTGCAACGTATCTTGCTTGATAAACGGGTGGAACTCTACCTGATTGACCACGATAGGCACATCGGCATGTTTTTCTGCTTCAATGATATGGGCGATGTTAAAGTTCGATACCCCGATGTGGCGGGTTAGGCCTTGTTTTTGCAGTTCACACAACGCTGGAATGGTTTCTGATAAAGGCACACGGTCATCTGGCCAATGTAGCAGCAACAGATCAACATAGTCTACGCCCAGATTTTCTAGTGACTTTTGCGCGGCAGCTTTAAGCTTTTCTGGCTCAAATTTTAGGTCATCAGGGAATATCTTAGTGGTTAAGAAAAATTTATCACGCGCCACGCCTGATTGCTTGATGCCTTCACCGACTTCTTTTTCATTGTCATACGCTTGCGCGGTATCAATGTGCTCGTAGCCCATTTTCAGGCCTTTGCTGACCACATCGATGCAGTCTTGGCCTGTTGATTGCCATGTACCCAGACCGAGTACAGGAATGTTGGCTTGGCCAGCGGTACGAATGTTATAGGTTTTATTTGACATGTGCTTATCCTTATTATCAATATTTTATATTGTCATTACTCTTATACTTTTTGATGTATGCTTTTTGGAAAAAAGACTGTAACTCAAACTGTGGCTGGTTGACGCGTTTTAGAATCGTTATTGGGCGTCGTTGTCCGTCAGCTCACGTATGAAGTCTCATGTATAAAGCTCAGTTACTATAAGAAAAACAAGATCCAAGTGATAGGGCAACTGACGCTTTTATACAAAGGGCACACAGGTTGTAACGTCATTTTTAGTAACCCGTAAGTGGCTCAGCAAAGGCAAAACCACAACGAATATGCATATTTGCCAAAAAATACACGCCATAAAAAATGCCCATCACCAAGTGGTCATGGGCGTTTGCGGTCATCAGAATACCTAAGATGACATATTCATGTTAGGCATCTCACAGGTAGCTGATTACTGAGCGGCCGCTTCGTCAGTAGGTGCTGCAGCCTCAGTGGCAGGCATATCCATCTCAGCATTCATGTGGGCGCTGTGGTCAGTCCCCCATACTTTTGGATACTTATAACCAGGGAAGGTTTCATGCGCGTATTTTTTGAACGCGTCTGAGTTGTACGCCGCATTCACATCTTGTACCCACTTGGCATCTTTGTCTTCGGTTTTAACCGCTGACCAGTTGATGTACGCAAAGCTTGGCTCTTGGAATAGTGCGTCAGTCAGTTCGATACCCGCATCAGTCGCGTAGTTACCATTGATTACCGCAAAGTCCACTTCGTCACGAGCGCGTGGCAACTGCGCTGCTTCTAGCTCAACGATGTCGATGTCGTATTTGCTGTTGTCAGCGATATCGGTTTTTGACGCGGTCAATGGATCAACATTGTCTTTAAGCTTGATCCAGCCAAGATCTTGCATCATTACCAACGCACGGGCAAAGTTACTTGGGTCATTGGGCGCAGAAACGCTCATACCTTTGTAAGCCTCATCCAAGCTGGTTTTTTTGCCTGAATAGATCCCCAGCGGTGCGGTAGGTACTTGGAAGACTTCAACCAGATCCAAGTTGTTTTCTTTCTTGAAGGTATCAAGATACGGCTTGTGCTGGAAGATATTGATGTCGAGGTCGCCTTCGGCCAATGCCAAGTTCGGACGTACATAATCTGTAAACGGTACCAATTCTACTTCGTAGCCTTGGGCTTCTAGTGAGCCTTTGACTTGGTTGCGAACCATATCCGCAAAGTCGCCTTCGGTCGTACCGATGATGATTTTGGTATGGTTGGGATCGATATCACCAGTGGCAGCCGCGCTCGTCTCGCCAGTAGCGGCTTCGGTGCTTGCGGTTTCAGTAGTGGCTTCTGGCGCAGATGAGTTGCTGCAGCCAACCAAAACCATGCCTGATACACCGACAGCTGCAAAAGCGCTGGCCAACTGACGGCTGATATCTGTAAGTTTCATAAAAAATCCTTAGTCAAATGTGGGAAATGAAAGTGAGCCATTAAAAAAGCAACATTCACAAATCGTAATGCTACTCTATCAATTTAAATACAACGTATTTTTGATACAGTGCGCTATATAATAACCTGAAATATATTCAGATAATAACGTAATTGCTGAAAATTATTTAGTTTATTTTAACGCTTATCCAGTCGCGTTGCCAACCAGTTGCCAAAGGCTTGAATCGTGATGACCATCAACGATAGCATGATCACAATAAAGATCATTACCTCGGTTTGGTAGCGATAATAACCGTAGCGAATCGCCAAGTCACCCAGTCCGCCGCCGCCGATCATGCCTGCTGCTGCTGAATAGGACAGCAAGCTGATACACAAGATAGTGACAGATAAGACCAGTCCCGAGCGTGCTTCATTAAGCAGCACTTTGATGATGGTAAAGGGACGTGCCCCCATCGACTCTGTGGCTTCAATGATGCCGCGCGGTACTTCGCGCAGGTTTTGTTCGACCAAGCGCGCAAAATAAAAGGAACCTGCAATTGCCAGCACGAGGGACGCGGCAATTGGGCCGATGCCTGTACCAACGATGGCCTTGGTAAAAGGGCTCATGGCAATCATCAAAATCACAAACGGGAATGCACGCATAAAGTTGGTGATACCGCCAAGTAAGGCGTACAAGGTTTTGTTTTGCAAAAACTGTCGATCGCTAGATAAAAACAAAAATATCCCGAACAGGCCGCCGATGATGATGGCCACTGTCGTTGAGATACCCAGCATTAAAAAGGTATCCAAAGACGCTTGCCAAATCTCTTTGCGCAGCGTCAGCAGTTTGTCTATCGAGGCAGATAATTCAGCACCAGTTAACATCTTTTCTCTCCTGCCTGATTAGTCTTCTTGCACCAAACCTTGGCCAATCGGGGTAGTGGCCTGAATCAGACCGTCTTGAATATCTGCCACTTCAAGCAGTGCCCCTTGATGCAGCAGTGCTGAGCGGTGGCATAATCTGCGAATCACGCTCATCTCATGGGTTACAATCACGATGGTGACACCCAGTTGCTCATTGATATCACGTAAGCATGTGAGCAGACTACGGGTAGTGGCAGGGTCGAGGGCGCTGGTGGGTTCATCAGCCAGTAGCACTTTAGGACTGGGAGCGATGGCGCGGGCAATACCCACACGCTGCTTTTGGCCGCCAGACAGCTGTGCAGGATAATGGCCGGCGCGATCGGTCAAATCAACAATCTCAAGACATTCCATCACGCGTTTATGAATATCACGGCTTGGATAGCCCGAAACCGTCAAATTAAAGGCCACATTGTCAAATACGGTGCGATTGGTCATCAGGTTAAATTGTTGAAAGATCATACCAATATTGTGTCGTGCCACACGCAAGTCACTGGCGGATAGCTTTGTTAAGTCCACACCATCAATGATTACTTGGCCGCTCTCGGGCCGCTCTAGCAGGTTAATCAGACGTAGTAAGGTCGATTTACCCGCTCCTGAATACCCCATCAATCCAAAGATTTCACCCTGTTTTACAGATAGCGATGTCGGCTCAACGGCAGTGAACCAATGCGGTTTGCCATTTTTATCTTTGATAGAACGGTCGCTTAAAAAGCGCTTGGTCACATTGTTTAGGACAATCATGTCACTCATGGAAGGCTCAAAAGGTCATAAATATTTTAGCGGTTATCAGACAGTCACCTATGCGCAGCAGTCAATAAAGCCGCCAGCTGCGAATAACCTGACAATAAGGGGCGATAATATAGCATATTATTGATTGTTTTGGATATGCACATCCATGACTGGCTAATGCTGCAAGCGCATTACGCTACTGAAGAGAAGGCGATGTCAATACAAAATGCACAGACAAAAAAATAGACCGCCTTTGGTGCGGTCTATCCGTTGTTTTATACCGTTAATCGTGATGATGATGGTGCGGGTTGTGGGTGACAGGAATAACCACCAAAAACCGCGTGTGACCGTTGACTGTATCAGTAGTAATGCGTCCTTGATGCGCGGTCACGATCTGTGAGACCAGTGACAGCCCCAGACCTGAGCCTTTATTCTTTTGCTGCAAGCGTACAAAGGGGCTAAAGATTTCTTCACGTTTGTCTTCGGGAATACCGCCGCCTTCGTCGATGACACTCAGTACCACATACTTGGGTAAAGGCCGCTCAGGTTTGGCTTTTTTAAGATGTTTTGTAAATAGGCCTTCTTTGCGTGACATATTGCCATTATCTTTGGCTATGTCGTTTTTCTTATTGGCTTTACTGGTCGTGTTGCTGGACTCATTGCTGCTTTGAGTCGCTGCATCAGGCGCTTCGCTTCGCTCAGGTACGGCATTCCAGCGAACTTTTTTGATTTTACCGATCCAGTCAGCGGTGAATTTGTCATAACCGCTAAGCCGTACATCGTCAGGGTGATAGGCAGAACTGTTTGTTTGTGCATTATCATTGGAAACAAGCGCCTGTTCAGGCAGCGTGCCGCTCGTATCATCAGACACATCACTGAGGTTAAGCCGCTCACCATTACGGTATAACGGCGGTGCTGGCAACGGCTCAGTTTCTGCTGGCTGATTTTTTGGTACGGAATGACTGGTATTGGGTTTGAGAGCACCCTCTTGCGCCACCAGCTCAGTCGATACCAGTGCCAAATTTTGCTTGTTTGTGTCAACATGACCATCATTAAGATGATCCAGAACAGCCAGTTGCAACAGATAGTCAGGTATGTTGCCAGCGTCGTCCAGTGTTTGTGCCCCATAGAGCAAAATTGTGACAGGTGGCACACCGTGGAGCATGGCATTATTAAGCAAATTGCGAATCAGGTGCGTCAGCAGTGGCGGCTGACCATCGATAATCACATGCTTGCCAATCAATGTGGCTTCAGGATAATGCTGCCGTTCTTGGTTGACCAAATCATACAGATCCACTCGCTCGACTTGCTGCATAGCATGTCCTGCATCTAAGCGGCTGACCAAGAGAATACTCTCAACCAAGTCATTCAGACCCGCCAAATCGCGGTTGATGGCTTGTGCACGTTTGTCAAACTTGGTTTTGGTATCCGCGGGCAGGGCGCCTGCCAACATGTCCATCATTTCAATCTGTAACCGAATACGGGTGATGGGGGTGCGCAGCTCATGTGACGCATGAGCCAGCAATAAGTTGTTGGCGTTAATGAGATGCTCAATTTTTTGTGCCGCTTGGTTGAACCCACGCGCCAATGAGGCGATTTCATCATTACCACGACTGTTCACCCGTACGGTAAAGTCACCATCACCCAGTTGCCCCATTTGCTGGCTCATTTGGTTGATACGCCACGTCATCGAGCGCGCAATCCACCACAGCACTCCTGCCATGATGATCAGCAGTAGTAATGTGCCCGTAAATAAGTTCAGCGCAGCAGAGAGGACTGGTTTTTTGGGCGGTAAACGTGATTCATATAATAAGGTATAACCGGTACTACTGTAGACTTGGGCTTGCTGCTGTACTGGCGGCACATCTACAAAAGAGGGAAAGACACGCGCGAGCCATGAAGGCGTTGGTGGCAAGGTGCGCGGCAAATCACTATTGTCCGTCTGCATCAGCAGATGACCCTTATGATCATAAAGCCCCATTTTCGCTTGTAGTGACTCATCAAAGATATCAAAGCTTTTTTTGACCACAGCTAACATAAAACGGGACTGCAAGCGATTGTCATCACTGATGGAGGCATTCAGCTCATCCAAAAAAGGATCAATCTGGCCAAGGATTTGTGTGGCCACGACTTCTGAGCGGATACTGGCATCTTTATCGTGCACCAACTGGGTGAGCAGCACCATTGCCACAGCAAATAAAATCAACGCCAGCATCACGCTGGCAAACAACTTGGCAAATACGGAGCGAAAACCCAATTGCGGCATTAAACCATCTCTATTATCAGACGCGAGTACAGGCAGCTTGGTAACGATAGGTGTGATATACCCATACCAAGTGCCTGCTTAGAAATAAAACCTATTAACGATCAAATTTGATCAGTAGCGAACTGATAGCCCACGCCGCGTACGGTGATGATGCGCTTGGGTTGACGCGGGTTGTCTTCAATCAGTGCGCGCAGGCGTGAAATATGGACATCAATGGCGCGGTCGATATTGTCTGAGCTGTCGTCATTGGGCATGGCTTGCCATAGCTGCTCACGGTTGAGCACTTTTCCAGAATGGGTGGCAAAATAATGTAAAAGCTGAAACTGATGCGTGGTCAGACGCACAGGCTCGTCATCAATAGTCACTTCATGACTGTCTGGAAAAACGCTCAGACGACCAAAGGTTAAGCTATCAGACTGGTTATCTGCTTGGTTGGGCTGCTCATGGCGGCGAATCACTGCACGAATACGGGCAAGCAGCTCACGTGGCTCAAAGGGCTTAGAAATATAATCGTCTGCCCCCATCTCCAGGCCCAAGACACGATCTGTGGTGTCACCCTTGGCAGTCAGCATGATAATAGGCACTTTGTTAGTGATATTGTTTTTATTACCACGGATTTTTTGACAGACCTGCATACCGTCCATATCTGGTAACATCAAATCAAGCACCACCAAGTCAATATCCCGCTCTTTGGTGTCTAAGATATCCAGCCCTTCTTGTCCAAGACCTGCATGATGCACATCATAATAATTCATGGTCAAATAATCGCTGATCAATTCAGCCAAATCTGGATCATCTTCAATCAATAAAATCTGCTTGCTCATGGTAAGTCCTCTAATTGTTGTCATTATGGGGTGTTCAGTTTTTCAGGATTAATCAAATAACGCGCTCAAAATCATATATTTTGCCGTATTTAAAGTTGCAATATTAGGTGGTTCTCAGCAATAAACATAAGGTCAATGCGGCGGCTCATGACACGGCTATCATACCAGTAGCGTTATTATAGCCATAATGCCTAACGATGATGTTATTGTACAAGACACCCTTTGTTAATATTTCTATACTATGTAACTGCTCATCGTTAGCCCTGCGTGTGAAGATATCAAGATATAACGACTTTTTTACCTGCTGACTCAATTGGTAGGTCGGCTAAGCAAATCAAGCTGTCATTACTGATACCAGCGATTAAGTATTGACCCGTACTGGGATTGTATTCAATCACTTCAACAGGCTGGCGAGTCAAGCGCTGATCTTGTTTGATGATCCAAACGTTGGCTTTTAGGGGTGACAGGGGTTGATAAGGTGGTTTTTGTAACTCAGATAGGTCGACATCGTGAATGGCGCGCTCAGGAACAATGGTACCAACTTCAATTTGTCCATAGTTGACCCGTCCGATGACGTGCATCTGAGGCATCAGGGCATCTGTCGTGCCTTCTTTTCTGATGACATGAACGTAGACAGCCAACTGATCAGCCCGCGCACCTGCCAGTAAATGGCTGATTTGGCCGCTAAAGGTTTCTGAGAGTTGATCCGTACTAAAATTGACCGTTTGACCGACTGAGAGCTGTGATTTAGCTTGTATAGGCAAAGCGGCAACAAAGCGCAAGTCAGTATCGTCGCTCAAGCTCAGTAGTGGATCATGGGCTGCAATTTGCTCACCGTCTTCGACATAAAGATCACTCACGCGGCCTGTGAACGTCGCCCGAACTATGGTGACGCCCATACCGCTGCCAGTGGCTTCAGTAACGGTACTGGCTACTGGATCTTGAACCCGCTTTTTGTGCTTGGTTTCTGTGGTGATGATGTCATCCTCAGCGCTGACCTTGTCTTCTGGACTGAGCTCAGAGATGACGACCAACGCAGCAGCGTCATATGACTCTTGGCTCAGGGGTTCTGTTTCAATGATTGGCGTTGATATTGGGCCATCTGTTGGGGCAAGGGTAGCCTGTTGCGTTTCTTCTGATGTCGGTGTCGTTGACGCCTCATTAGGCTCATGTTCATCATCGTTTTTGTTGCCAATCTCATTATCACTATCCTCGCCATCGCTATCTATTTGTTTATCTGCCGCTTTAGCTGTTGGCGCTGCTGCGCGTGAGATGAGCAAGAGCGGGGTGCCTTTTTCTACCCATTGGCCTTTGATGACCAGCACCCGCTTGACCAGCAAGCTTTGCGCTGCATCAAATTTTGCTTGCTTGATGGGCTCTAGTGTTCCTTCCAGCCCTAAGCTTGGCTGATAACGAGAGGACTTAAGATTCAAAATATAGTCCTGTGCCATAGTAACGCTATCCTCGCCGATCACCATGGGCGAGTCGGTAACAGTCTCTTCACCTGATGCCACCTCTTGCGTATTTTTAGGGGGCTGACAGGCCGTGATTGTACTGATTGCGAGCAGCACGACAAAAAGCCGTTTGCGCCTGTGACCACTTGTCCAAATCTGCATACGCATCACCAACACTCATCATTACCAATATAAAAATGATTATATAGAGAAAGGGCGTTCAGCGCGACAGTGGCAACGTTACAGCGTTGTCTCTCAACCATGATTACAAGTCTTTTGTGTGAAAGCGCTGGAAAACCGTTACGTAGTATGCTAAAACAAGCATAAAGTACGGCGTTGATACATAAGCGTTACAAAAACAAGCCTTTAGTCGTATACTACGTCACAGATACGAAAGTATATATCTATAGGTAAAATCGTCCAATTAACAGTTTTTGGTAAAAATGATCAATAAAAATGCGGTAATAATAGTGATTTAACCCGTAATCTATCTATAATTTTTGCTATGATTGAAAGACGTGGTGACGGTTATGATTCGTGCCAATAGATGATGATAGTCGCCAAAGAAGTGTGTAGCGTAATTTTGGTCTTGCAACGCTTTGGTTAATAATAATTTGTGTGACGCATAAACAGTCGTTTATAGGATAATACCAATGGAAAATAATTTTGATGGACTAAAGGTCATGGTAATCGATGACTCAAAAACCATTCGCCGTACTGCAGAAACACTACTGCAAAAAGCTGGCTGTGAAGTGGTCACTGCCATTGATGGCTTTGATGCCCTTGCCAAAATCGTCGATAACAATCCGGATATCATCTTTGTTGATATCATGATGCCGCGTTTAGATGGCTATCAGACTTGTGCCTTGATCAAAAACAATCCTGATTATGCCAACAAACCAGTGATTATGTTATCTTCAAAAGATGGCTTGTTTGATAAAGCACGTGGCCGTATTGTGGGCTCTGATGAGTATCTCACCAAGCCCTTTAGTAAAGATGAACTGTTTAGCGCAATCAATCAATACCGCACTTAGTAATGATGGGTGTGATGAGGTTGTCACCTAGTAGTAATACTGGCCAGTAAACAGAATGCATAGCAGACCATCATGAGCAGTAGTTGCTATAGTCGATGCAATCAATAGTAAAGGGGATATTCATGACAACTGTATTAGTCATTGACGACTCGCCATCTGAAATGGCGAAGTTTCGTGACATGTTAGCCAAAAACAACTTTAAAGTGTTAGAGGCTTCAAACGGTGAGCAAGGCTGCACAATGGCGACTGACCACCTACCTGATGTGATCTTAATGGACGTGGTGATGCCTGAGATGAATGGCTTTCAAGCCACTCGCAAAATCACACGTGGTAAAACAACTTCCCACATTCCTGTAGTGATCGTTAGCACTAAAAACCAAGAGACAGACCGCGTTTGGGGCAAACGTCAAGGGGCAAAAGAGTATTTGGCCAAGCCTGTCGATGAGTCTCAATTGGTTAATATCATTCGCAGTGTGACGGAGTAACTTGTGGCTTCTAGAGGGTTCATTGAGTTACTGCGCTTAGCTGATCTGGCCAAATCGCGCAAATCAGGTCGCCTTGGTCGTGAGAGTACAGACTGGCGCGGTGTGGCCTTTGAAGTTGGCGGTCAGCGTCTGATCGCACCGATGGGTGAGGTGTCTGAGGTATTAATGATGCCTGAGTACACCAGTATTCCATTGGTGCAGCCTTGGATGCTGGGCATTGCTAACGTGCGGGGCCGCTTGTTACCCCTCACCGATCTGGCCAAATACTTACATATACCGGGGCGCGCGCGTCAGCTTAACCAGCGCAAGGTCATTGTGATTGATCACGAGTCCATATTTGCAGGCATTGTGGTCGATCGAGTGCTGGGTATTGAACAGTTCTCAAGTAGCCAATATCGCGCAGAGGCCATTCATGTCGACTCACCATTTGCCCCTTACAACCATGGCAAGTTTTTAAAAGATCAGCAGGACTGGTTTATTTTTATGCCAAGTCTGCTGGTACAAGACCAGCGTTACATTGATGCTGCAATATAATCGGCTACAAGAATCGCTTTGTCTCGTCCATTGAGTACAGAGCATCAAGACTGGCATGCTACTGTGATATGTCGGCATCATACAGGCTTTACTTTTAACTGATCACTAGTTTTAGATCAAGAGTAACGTCAATCACGATATGACCTAGACGACCGTTTGGAAGGAATAAACACAATGAGCGATACCAAAAGCTTTGCCAATGATGCCAGCATCAGCAAGCCTGTAGCCACAGAATCAGAAAATTTGTGGGGCAAGATACTGGGGTTTTTTGCCTTTGTGAGCGTAGCCAGTTTGCTGTGGCTACTTTTTGATGTTGATCATGACGCCTTAGCGCGTGGCAATGTAGTCATCCCAGGCGTGCTATTTTTGCTCAGTATTTGTGGAACGTTGTATGCTTTTTATCAGCTGTTTAAGCAGCGCGGGTCATCTGAGCGGGTATTGATTGAAAAAGAGACCTTACGCCGCCGCCAAGAAGCGGAAACGGAGTCAGAGCGCGCCCGTCAAATTCAAGAAGAAAACGAGCGTAACCAGATGGCCATTTTGCGACTGCTCGATGAGCTTGGTGACTTGGCAGAAGGTGATTTGACCGTGAACGCAACGGTATCAGAGGATTTTACGGGTGCGATTGCTGATTCGGTCAACTTCGCTATTGACCAACTGCGTCAGTTGGTATTGGTTATTAACAGTACTGCCGACCGTGTTTCTCAGTCATCAGAGCAAACGCAGATGAACGCAGTAGAATTGGCAGAGGCTTCTGAACATCAGGCTCAGGAAATTGCCGGTGTATCGGCTGCGATTAATGAGATGGCAGTCTCGATTGATCAAGTTTCTACCAATGCGACAGAATCGGCGGCCGTTGCTCAGCGCTCGGTTGCCATTGCCTATAATGGTGCGGATGTTGTACAGCGCTCCATTGAAGGCATGAACGTGATCCGTGACCAGATTCAAGAAACCTCAAAGCGTATTAAGCGTTTGGGTGAATCATCACAAGAGATTGGTGACATAGTAAACTTGATTAACGATATCGCCGATCAGACCAACGTCTTGGCACTAAATGCGGCAATTCAGGCATCGATGGCGGGTGAAGCGGGCCGTGGTTTTGCTGTTGTTGCCGACGAAGTTCAGCGTTTGGCAGAACGTTCAGCCAATGCCACCAAGCAGATTGAAACTTTGGTAAAAACCATTCAGGCTGATACCAATGAAGCCGTCATGTCTATGGAATCAACCACCTCGGAGGTGGTTCGCGGTGCCCGCTTGGCAAAAGATGCCGGTGAAGCGCTAGAGCAGGTGCAGAACGTTTCTAATACATTGGCTGAGCTGATTCAAAATATCTCAAACGCTGCTCAGCAGCAGGCCGATTCGGCAGGCCATATTTCAAACACTATGAATATCATTCAAGACATTACGTCGCAAACCTCATCAGGCACGATGGCAACGGCACGTTCGGTAGGTGAGCTCAGTGAAATGGCAGCTGCGCTACAAGAGTCGGTAACGGGCTTTAAACTGTCTAATGATGATGAGCATCTGCATCATGATTATGATGCTTTGTAGAATATCTTGTAAGTAGGCGTGTTGGTTTTTAACATATGACTACAAATGGCCGCCATCAAATGGATGAAAACCATAAAAGGTAAGTGAGACATAACGCAGATCGTATCTATCACCACTGACTATAGTAGGCCATGTGTACAAACATACCCAACAAACCTATTTTCAGCAGCGTCACCGAATGATGAATTCAAATGAGCTGATAATGAAAATGAACAAACCAGCAGGCGGCAGTAGTGCCTTCCCAGTTGCACAGTGGCAGCATTACATTGAGCAAGAAATCGGCTTTGTTCTACCTGATGAGCAGATCCAGTGGTTAATCAATGCAGTCAGTCGCACGGCAGCAGAAAATAAACTGTCAATAGAGCAACTGTGGTCGGTCGTACAAAACGATAGTGTACTGCGCCAGCAATTACTCGACACGGTGCTGATTCCTGAAAGTCGTTTTTTTCGTCATTTGCCATCTATACAGTTTGTTACTAGTTTGGCCATGGCTGATGAACGTGCGGGGCCACAGCCAACAAACCGTAATCAACCTTTTCGAGTTTGGAGTGTTGGTTGCTCTGCAGGACAGGAAGTGTGGTCGCTAGCCATGTGTATGGCGACAAAAAAGCTGAGGAATTACCATATTCTAGGGACGGATGTGAGTCAGCAAGCACTGATGGTGGCAAGAGCGGGCGAATATGATGGCCGCCAGCAGCACTTGGTTCCACCAGCTTGTCAGGCTTTTATAGAACCGCTAACACTGCGACAGTCGACTAACAGTCAAAGTCCTGATGCTTCTTTGTCTAGTAATCATGTTGTACATCCAGAACCATTTAGTGACCAACCTGATTCTTTGTTTCAAAGTGAACCGCCGTTATCTCGCTGGCGCGTAAGTACTTTACTACGTCAGCATGTTGATTTTGTTTGGCATAATATTTTTATCCCAACGATGCCAACCGACCATTTGCAGCAAGTCATCATTTGTCAAAATGTGCTGATATATTTTCGTCAGTTTGATCAGCGTGATATTTTAAATAGGCTTGCCGCGCAGTGTGATGTTGGCGGCTATATTATTTTAGCACCAGGAGAGGGTCTATTTTGGCAGCCTAAGAATATGCGTCGTCTCAATCATGTTCAAGTAAATGGTTGGCAAAAAATCGCGCCTTGAGTGATTGTGTTATGCTCAAAGCAAAGACAAATAGCGTTACTATATCTATTGATGGCCGCAGTGGCACAACAACTGATAACCATCGATCACGATTGCAAGTTAGTATGGCCGTGTGGATTAACGATAAACGAGTTAGGATAATCCTATGAAAAACCAGCCCAATGAAATGGTGACGCTTGAATGGCTATTGCCAATACTGAACCAGCAGCTATCACAACTGTCTGGTGGCTGGCAGGGTGCATTGATGCCTAGTGATACTGAGCCAATGGCAGAACAGTATCATCAGATCAGCGGTGCCTTGGTAATGGCCAATTTGCCTCAATTGAGCACGCTTGCTAACAAACTCAGTTTGCTTTCAAAAATTCATGCAACAGACCCTATCGATGAGGCGCTTCGGCGTCAGGCTCAGCTTGCCCATCAGCTCTTAGGGCATGAGCTAGAGCAATACGTGCAAACAGGGCGTTATCGTAGTGCCATCATTGCTAAAACCATTACTGGTTTAGTGCAAGCGGCAACGCAGTCCATTGAACAGTTGCCAGCAGAGCAGCAGGATATCTTCAAGCAAGACATCAGTAATGAGCCTGATACGGTTAAAGCGACCAAAGCAATCAAGCAGGATGTGCAAGTCGAAGTACCATCGATTCCAGATGCTGAGCCGTTACAGAAAAAACAATACGAGCAAATTTTAGCGATATGGCGTCAACAAACCCAAAGTTTACTGAGCACCAATAGTAACGACAAGCGTCCACTCACCATGCTTAAAAAAGCCAGTAATTATCTCTGGCAAACCATGCATGTAGCCGTTCAGCAGCGTCTATGGTATATCGTTGAGATGTGGCTGAGTAATTTGGCACAAAACAATCATCCGTTGCCCTCCCAATATGCCTCTATATTGACACAGTTAGAGCAAATCATTGTGTCTTATGTACAGCAGTTTGAACAAGTCGATAGCGAACAGCTTTCACCTGATATGATCGAAGGCTTGATTGTTGATATCTATATTCACTTAAGTGGATTGACGCATATCAGTGAGCAGGCGCAGACACTACTGAGTCATTTGCCGCAGACTGCGGATGCCACATTGCGATTCTTACCTCGTATATTAAGTGAGCTTGAGGCGATTATCTTTGCACTCGAAGATGCTGCCTCCTTGATTGAGCCGTTAGAAAAGGTACAGCACCAGCTGGATATTCGGGGCTGGAAGCTCTATCAGGCTCAGATAGAGCAGGTATTAAAAGACGTCAAACAAAGCGTTGACTCTGAAGAACTATTTGCACAAATGAAATGGCAAATCGAACGCCAGCTGCAGGAGTTGTACAGCGCGATTTATCAGACAGAGCAAGCAATTCGTACGAAAATTGGCGCGGCAACCACATTTGCTGCCCAAGATGATGTCAATCAAGCAGCCAATTCAAACACACCTGAATCTTCTACTAACGATGAGGCGTTACGCGAATTGCGTATCGCTGTTGAGAACGTCAAACATCATTTTAATGATTATGTCCAAAGGCAACAAATTTACCTATTGCCAAGTGCGGATGCTTTCTTAAACATAGGTCATGCATTTGAAGAAATGGGCTTACCTACCGCAAAAGATACCGTGGACAAATTGGGCGCTTTGTTTGCAAAAATTATTGATCAAAATATCAAGGTTTTGGGCTGGAATCTGACCCAGGCTTTGGCAGAGGGCTTATCTGCTATCGAGCTGCTTCTGGACTATTTGGCGCAGCAGGTATTCGATGTGCCCCTGTTGGCACAAGCGGATAACCATATTACCAAGGCAGCACAACTACTCGATGGCTTAATTCATAACCCTGACGACGCCATGCAAGATATGAGCAGCTATGCTGCGCCAACTTATCGTGCCAGTAATGTGCCGCGTTATGACGATGCTGGCGAAATCATGCCAGAGATTGATGATCAAGACCATCATGCTACTGAAGATGATAATGTGAACTCAGACGATAGCACTGATAAAGTTACAAACACGCATACAGATAAGACGCAAGAGCAAGATAGTGATGCGCAAAACGTCGATGGCACAGATGCTAATGAGGAACAAGAAGGAACTGTACTCTCAGCTCACGTGAGTGAACTGCTGTTAGCCGCACGCAGCAAGTTGAAACCTGATAACTTTGAAACTGATGATGAAATTCGTGAAATCTTCACTGAAGAAGCCGAAGAAGTGGTTGAAACTTTAGAGGACTTCTTACCTGTTTGGCATCAAAACCCACAAGACTTAACCCCACTGACCGAAGTACGCCGTGGTTTTCATACCCTCAAAGGCTCTGGGCGTATGGTCGGTGCTTTTAGTATCAGTGAGATGGCGTGGGCTATTGAAAATCTATTGAATCGAGTGCTTGATAAAACATTGCCTGTCACCAATGACGTGGTCAAGCTGGTGCTACAGACGATGGCTTATATTCCTACGCTGGTAAGTGACTATACAGCGAAGGATGAACCCAGCATCGACCCTGCCATTATCATTTTACACAGCGATAATATATTGGCTGGGCGCGATTTTGATGATGGAATTACTGTAATTACAGAGACAGAAGCTGAGTTGCTCGCTGAAGACAGCCTGCATGAAGACAGCGGGTATCATGACCAACAAGAAGCCGATCATAAGGCAGCTGCGAATTATGGTGACGTGGATCTTGGTAATGAGACATCGGTGACGGCTCAGGCTCCTGTAACTACTGCAGGTTCAGGCGATACTGATATACCTGATACGCTGGTACCATTTATGGCGGACGCAGCTGAGCTGCCAAATGACAGTCAAGATGCTGACCCTGATATCAAAGAAATCTTTATTGAAGAGGCCGAAGAAGTTCTTGAGGAAATCGTACCATTGTATGAACAGTGGCGAGCTGATTATGAGTCTTTAGAGCTGCTTTCTGATATTCGTCGTGGCTTCCACACGCTGAAGGGTTCAGGCCGTATGGTCGGTGCTAATCATACCGCTGAATTGGCATGGTCGATTGAAAATATGCTCAATCGACTGCTTGACCGTAGTGTGTCTGTGTCAGCAGATATCGTGGCACTGGTAGGAGATGTTCTGGCAGCTTATCCAGATCTGGTTTCCGTATTTGAAGAGGCAAGTGAAAACTACCCTGAAGTAATGAGCTTATGGGTGGCATGCGCTCAAGCGTATAGCAAGCAGTTGGGTGATGGCTTTGATTACCCAGTACTTTATGCACAGTGGTGTGGAGAGAGTGATATCGTTCCATCGTCATCGCTTGTACCAACGAGCGATAATGAAGCGGAGGCCTTTGATAGCACCTTAGAGACGATGAATTCAGTTAATGAAATTATCGCTGAAACGCCAGTCATGCCGATTTCGCAAAGCGCCGAAGAACAAGCATTTTGTGAAATTTTCGTCGAGGAAGCACAGACATTGCTCGACAGCATCAATGATTTTGTACGTGATAATCAGGATCGTTCTCAGGTAGAAGTGAACGATGAGATTGTTCGTGCCTTTCATACCTTACGCGGTGCGTCAGGATCCAGCGCGTTGGTGGCAATTAGTGATGTCAGTGGAACCATCGAAAAAAGTCTAGAGCATCTGCAGCAAAATGACACGTCGATGAATGCACAGCACTTACAAGCACTCAAGCAGTCGGTTGCATTGATAGAAAGTCACTTGTTGGCTTATGAAAAACATGTGCAGCATCACGTACCGCTGGATGACATGAACACACAAAATGAGCAGGATTTGGCATCATTACAAGTAATGCTGGATGATCCTGATTATCTATCAGACAGCAATAGCAGTCATCTGAATGTGGTTTCGTTGCTAGATGTCAACATTGATGCGCTATTAGATGGTGAGTGGCAGTTGGATACAGCGCTGAGCACGCCCGACCTTGCCGCTATAGAACACTATGCCCAAGGTCAGCTTGTGCAAATCACACGTTTGAAAACTCAAACGGCTAGTTCACCCAAGTTCAACTTGATTTTAGAGGCATTAGAAGCCGCTTATCGTTTGATCGAGGCAGCACCCGACGCTGCGCATGACAGTGTGCTGCAATCGTTACTTACCAAGGCGCATAAGCAGCTCATTGGTCTGTTCGATGCGCTTGCAGGCAGTATGTCGCTAAAAATAGACCGTCAAGTGGTGGTCGAGCTACAAGAATGGATGACGCATTATACGGATAGCTTGTCGATGGATACGGCAGCTGAGCAGAGCGAGTCAGAGGCCTCAACATCAAGTACGGCGCCAGTAATGCCAGATCATACACCAGCAGATGTGCCAGTAGCTGAGGCGGCAGTAGCGCCAGTAAAAAGCACGCAAGCAGCGGAACTAAAGATTGAGCGTATTGAGACAGATATTGAGCTTTTAGAGATTTTCTTAGAAGAAGCGCAAGAGCTTGATAACGCCATCACCCAATCGTTTAACAAATGGCGTGCTGATATTTACAATGTGGCGACGCTAAAGATACTACAGCGCCATCTGCATACGATCAAAGGCGGTGCTCGAATGGCGGGCATCAGCAGTATTGGTGATCTTACTCACGAAGCTGAAAGTATTTATGAAGCTTTTGTAGAAGAGCGTTTTGCTCCAACTGAGCAGTGGCTCATCATCATGCAGATGGTGCAAGACACGCTTTCGCTCCAGATCGATTATGTCATACGTTATCAAGAGTCCTTCTTTGCTGATGAACTGATTGATCAGCTCAAAGCGTTTATCAAAATGGATACGCTGCCAGAATCGGTGACTTTGATACTACCTGCGCTACAAGGTCAAGGAGATACTGAGCAAGCCTCAACGTTATCTGATGACATTGAAGACGACAGTACATCACTGATGAGTATTGAGTCGCTTGTTGAGCAGTCTTGGACAGATGGCTTACCAGATCCTGATATTTTAGAGGTCTTTTTAGAAGAAGCTGATGAGCTGATTGCCAGTAGCAATAAATATTTGCAATTGTTTTTGAGCAATATCAGTGATGTTGTGGCCTTGCAGGCACTACAGCGTGATTTGCATACCATTAAAGGTGGCGCGCGGATGATTGGTGCTACTGGTATTGCAGATTTGGCGCACCAGATGGAAACGGTTTACGAAGAACTGGCAATTCGCCGTCGCCCAGCAACCAAAAAAATATCGCAGTTATTGGTTGCCTGCCATGACTGGCTTGCTGACGCAATATTCATCCTAAAACATACCGTCAATGCGTCAATGCCTACTGCCTTAATCTCAGCGCTACAACAGTTTGTTAAAGACCCTGATAGTCTCAAGCAAGTGCCAGTTCAATCACTGCAGTCACAGTTGAATGTGATTTTAGCCAATGTCACCAAGCAGTCAGCCGTACGCGGCGTTGAGGATATCAGCAAAATGCCTTCGATGGAGGGTAGCTTTGCGATGCAAGAGCAAGGTAGCAGCAGTAGCAATGAGATGATCCGTATTTCTAGCAATCTTGTTGAACATATGATCAACCTATCTGGTGAATCAGCCATCAACCGTGCGCGTATCGACATGGGTATGAGCAGTTTGACCAACAGTATTGAAGAGATGGGCACGACTGTACAGCGCTTGGCTGATCAGTTACGCCGTATGGAAATCGAGCTCGAAGCGCAGATTTTGTCTCAAATTGATGACGAAGAATTGATGCAAAATGAAGGTTTTGATCCACTAGAGATGGATCAGTATTCCTCTTTAAATCAGTTGTCAAAATCGCTGACCGAGTCGGCGTCGGATTTAATTGATATTAATGGCACCTTACTTGAAAAAACCCGCGATAGTGAGAATTTATTGCTACAGCTGTCACGGACACAAGCGGAGCTACAGGACGGACTGATGAATTCGCGGATGGTGCCTTTTGCGCGCCTCACGCCACGTCTTGAGCGTATCGTGCGTCAGACCGCGAACGAGCTGAACAAGTCGGTTGAGCTGAGCATTGTTAATGCTGATGATGAAATGGACAGAACCATTCTTGAGCGTATCACCTCACCTCTTGAGCACATGCTGAGAAATGCGGTCGATCATGGTATTGAAGATGTGCAAGACCGCCTGAATGCAGGCAAAGATCGCAGTGGTCATATCCGTTTAGAGGTGCTGCGTGAAGGTAGTGAGGTGGTGATTCATCTCACTGATGATGGCCGCGGTATCAATGTTGATGCCGTACGTGCTAAAGCCATCTCGCAAGGTTTGATTGAGGCGGGTGATAATCTGTCTGATATTGAAGTGATGCAGTATATCTTTAACGCAGGCTTGAGTACAACCAAGCAAGTCACGCAGATATCTGGGCGCGGCGTTGGTATGGATGTGGTGATTAGTGAAATTCGTCAATTGGGTGGTGTGGTATCGGTCAGTTCTGAGCGTGGCCAAGGCTCGCGCTTTACCATGCGTGTGCCGCTTACCGTTGCCATCTCTGATGCCTTGGTCGTTCGTGCTGCCGATCGCTATTATGCCATTCCTTTGGTACAAATTGAGCGTGTGGTACGGATCAATCCAGAAGAGCTTTATGACTACTATCGCTCAGGGCGTGCGACAATGCAGATTGAGGACGCAAACTACCGTGTTCGTTACCTCAATGAGATTTTAACTGGTAGTAAGCTCAATGAGTTGATTGTTAATACCAATAGTAGTCTGCCAGTTATCATTGTGAAAAATCGTGCAGGGCAAAATCTGGCATTACAAGTGGATCAAATTGCAGGTTCGCGTATTGAAGTGGTGGTTAAACCGCTTGGCCGTCAGCTCTCTCATCTTGATGGTATTTCAGCAGCGACCATCATGGGTGATGGTTCGGTAATGTTGATCTTAGATTTGATCGTGCTACTACGTAATGCACCAACTCTAAAAGATGTTTCACAGACCGGTAAGGTAGAGAGTCAGTCGAGTGATCGACAAACGACTGTCTTGGTGGTAGATGATTCAGTGACGGTACGCAAAGTTACTTCACGCTTCTTAGAGCGTCAAGGTATTAAGGCGATGGTAGCTAAAGATGGTATCGATGCGATTGAAATCCTGCAAGAAACTGCCCCTGACTTAATTTTGCTGGATATTGAGATGCCGCGTATGGATGGGTTTGAGGTGGCTTCACAGATCCGTCATAATGGGCGCTTGCAGCATATACCGATTATTATGATCACCTCAAGAACGGGTGAAAAGCATCGAGAGCGTGCATTTGAGCTGGGTGTGAATGAATATATGGGTAAACCTTTCCAAGAGAACCAATTACTTGATAACATTCAAAACCTACTGGGTATAGAAATAAGTGCAGCACATGACGGATGAGACGAAGAGCAAGCTTCACGATAAAAAATATCACAATATTACGGTATTAGTGGTGGCTGAAAACCAGCATCAGCGGCTGGCATTTAGTGATACAGTACGTAGCTGTGGGTTCACGTTGGTTGACTGTGTCACTCGTGAGCAACTTAGCTCAAAAGCACTCAATCATAAAATTGACCTTTGGCTGATTGATAGTGACTACGATGATAATGTGGCAGACGCGATTGCTCAGTCAGAATCAAAAGCGGTGTTGGTAGGGTTCAATCAAGCGCCTTATCTCAATGCCGCGCAGCACTATGCCAAATGGCAACGTCAGCTAAAGCGAAAATTGGCTCAGATTTTAGAGATACCCAGTTTGACCGTCACGCCAACCTACGATAAAAGCCAAGAACAGTGGCATTATGTTGTGTTTCTAGGGGCTTCTATGGGTGGTCCAAGCGCGGTGAAAGCCTTTTTGGACAATCTATCTCCTGAGCTGCCTATTTGTGTATTGTTGGCACATCACTTCAACCCAAGTATGGTACAAACCTTGCCACGTGTGCTCAATCGGCATAACAAGTGGCGTTGTCAGTTGATTACGACGTCACAGCGTCTGCGAGCAGGGCATTGTTTGATCGCTCCCATCAATCAGCAAATTGTTTGCGATTCTCAAGGCCGTATTATTTTATCTGATAAAGCATGGACGGGCAGTTATAAACCAGCCATTGGTCAAATACTCAAAAATACCAGTGATGCCTATGGTAGCCGGCTCGTGAGTATTGTGTTCTCAGGAATGGGCAAAGATGGTTCGCAGTATTTGGACACTATTCAAGAAAACCACAGTCAGATATGGGCTCAAGATCCCAACTTGAGTACCTGTCCAAGTCAACCGCAAGCGATTGTCGACTCGGGACATTGCCAGTTTGTTGGCAGTCCTGAAGCGCTCGCCCAGCGTCTGACAGACTACATTAGCGAAATGACCACGGTATCTTACTCGCTATAGTATTATTAGCTGTGACCTTTACTCTTTATTTTTATTGTCTTAATGGATGGTGAGCAACTTATGAGCCAAATTCGAAAGCATACCTTTGAAGCGGTCAGCCTATTGACCGCTGAAAACGGTACCTTGGAGGTGACTGTCATTCCTGCGATGAATCAGCCAGACTGGCTAGTGCCTACTAATCTGATTTTGAGCGTTGATGATTATGATGAGCGCATTTGGACGTACCTCTGGCAAGACCAAGAAGTGGCAGTATTTCATCTGCTCCCTAGGGGGGAGACGCCAGACAAGCTGGTCGTTTTAGAGGGTAATACTACGGTGCATCGTTTGGCGCTACAAACGGTAGGGGAGCTGCAAAATATACAGGTGCGTATCTCTGAGGTGCGCGATGCTGAGCTGCCAGAGGAGTATGTTGATACGGCGCTGCATAATAAAAAAGATAACCTAGAAAAGAGCAAAAAATTCAATATCTATCAGCAAGTAGGCTCAGACTCAAAAAATAACAATACAGATGCAGTTGCAGAAGATTTGCGAGAAAATGTTGTGCTATCTTATTTGCTTCAAGCAGTCACCATCGACGATACGTTTTATATGATACCTGATTTGGATCTGATCGCGCATAAAATGGTTGATCTTGACAGCTGATGACTGGCTGCTTTGACAATAAAATGATTGCCTCATGGTGCAGACGTCTTGGGGTTTAGAAAATGTGTGGTATCGCCCATAAGTCATTTGATCGATAGTATAGGGACACGTC